>JAFAYS010001139.1 GCA_019240175.1 Chloroflexota bacterium
GCAAAGGCGCTGGGTAAGATATGGATGCCCGCCTGTCCATGCAAGAACCCAATCCAGGATCTGCCGGGCTTTCGCCGGTGACAGGCCCAGCCCCTTCGCGAAGGGCAGCGCTTCCTCAACGGTAAAATCAGACAAATCAACCTGCTGCCCGATATTGAAAGGTGTGCGTGTGGCATCCTGGATCAGGTCTCCCGGCGTGGCGACGCCGATCAAAACGAATGAAAGCCGGCGCAGCTGCGGCATGCGTGAGCGCGCATCGTACAGCGCACGAATCACCGTAAAGAAGTCGTCTGTGAAATCGAGGCTAAGCGTACTATCGATCTCATCTACAAAGATCACGATCGGCGAGCTGATCTCGGCAAGCAAGACCTGCTGAAAGAAGCTCGCGAACCGCTGTGCGATGCTCAGATAGCTGTGCTGTTGCCACCAGCCGGTCACATCGGTCTTCAGCTCCAGCTGCTCTTCGATCTCCGCCAGCAGCCCGAGATACCAGGCTTCGGCACTAACCTTTACGACACCAATCTCTTCCAGATCGATGATGACTGATTGAATGCCCTCATGGTCAAGCTGCTGCTTCGTCCTGATCATCAGGCTCGATTTGCCGATCTGGCGATCTGCAAGGATGTAGGCAAAGTCGCTGGCGCGACAAAGCGCCAGCAGCTCATCGTCAGCTTTGCGCGTCACATACAAGCCGCTGCCGGCCTGCACCGTTCCACCGACCGTATACATACTGCGCTCAACCATGCAAGTGCTCCTGAAAATAGGTAGCGTAAAGCTGGCAGCGTGGCATAGCGATCTTTCCTACGCGGTGGACAAGACCCGCGCCATGCAATCGGAAGAAGACGCTCTCGTCCTGGCACCTATGCTGATGAATAATCTGGAGCAAGCCGCGCACAAGCTCAGGCTTGTCGCGCATCCGAAACAGGTGGTAGCGGAGATGATCGCCGAACGGGCCACGATCGTCAGCCGCGCCGGCAAAAAGCTCGGTCGCGCTCAGGTACTGGCCGGCAATCAGGTAGAGCGCGCGACGCACCAGATAGGGATGACCACTGAGCAGAAGCATCAGTTGCTGCTCATGCTGTGGCCTGAGCGGCGATCCATGTCGTCGATTAAGCTGCGCTACCTGCTCGGCGGTAAAATCCTTCAGGTCGATCACCTCGCCGACATTGAATGGCGACTGGTTAAGGTTATCGATCAGCTGGTATGGCTCGGTGGAGGTGACGAGCGCCAGATCAAGCTGCTTCCAGATCAGCTGTGTCGCGCGTTTGTTATGCCAGCCACGCAGCATGCCAAAGAAATCGGAGCGGAAATCGGTATCGAACATGGTTTCGACTTCATCCATCGCCAGCACCAGCGGACCGCTCAGTGCGCGCAGCAGATAGCGACTCATATAGCGAGTGCAGCGCTGTGGGTTGCTGAGATCTTTGCCAGCGCCCCAATGCTCAGCCACGCGGTCGTCCAAATCCAACTCATCCGTAAGCCAGGTGCAGAACTGATGAAAGAACCGATCGGCGTCCGTCAGGGCTGCCTTGTCGAATAGCTGGAAGTCGAGCAAGGCAACCTGTTTACCGAGGCTGCGCGCATGGTTGATCGTACGAATCAGCAACGAGCTCTTGCCCATTTGACGCGGCCCTTTGATCGTCAGGGTGCCGCCCTGCTTTTCGATCGCGCTCAACGCAAGCAAGTCGGATGAACGTTCGATGTAGAACTTGGACTCGGCATCCATCGTCCCCTGAGGCATTTCAAGTTGGATCGGCTGGGCGAATGGCGGGGGCGCTGGCAAGCGTGATGGAGGACCAAATTGGATCGCGCTGGGTGCTGCCGGGCGTAGCTCTACGCCCGCGATCGCATCTTCGAGCTGAGCGATCACATGTGGCGTATCTGCCGGCCCCGACCAGAACGCCCAATTGATATGATCGAGATAGGTGCTCAACGGGTATTTGAACGGCTCGCGATAGGCGACGCGCACCGGCAAGATGATTGGATGCCCGCCTTGTTCCCGCGCCAGCTGGTGAGCCGTTTCGATCTCGCCCTTGACCATTTCACTATGGATTGAGTGCTCAGAAAGGAAGACGATCAGGTAATCGGCACGACGCAGCTCAGCTTCGATCATGTCACCCCAGCGTGCACCAACGCGCATCGCTCGGTCGATAAAGACATAGTGCCGTGCTTGCAGCGCCTCAAAGACCTGCCGGGCTACAGTCTCATCAGGATCGCTATCGCGCTTGTAGCTGATAAAGATACGTTTGCGAGGAGACGTGTTCACGGCGTTGGTCGCTGTCGCATCGACACCTACAGCGCGCAATAAGCGGGGTACCTGGGTGGCTCGTGTTTCGGGATTGGTAAAATCGGCGTACGTCAGCATTCCAATACGTGCCGGCGGCTCACAGTGCGTCAACATGAGTGGTATCAGCTTACGTTTGCGGCCCGCCGGATCAACACTGCTGGTAAGCAAGCTTTCAAATTCGGTCCACTGACTGTTCACCCAAGCCGGCGTCAGCACAATAAGTGTGTGACAGGCAGCGTCAACCGCACGCTCCATGTTCACCACACTCGGCACGCCGATCTCAAAGTCACGGGTATCAATAATGACTTTCAGCCCTGCTGACTCAAGCGCCGGTAGGAGTGCCGTATGCACCCACTCGTAATCGATATGACTGTAAGAGATGAAGACGTCATGGGTATATGATGTGTGCTCACCCATAGCAGAGTCCTCGTACAGCAGGCACCGCTTGAACTGCCCGTATAACCATGAGCATTTGGGAGAAGAGTCGCGGGTTCTATGCGATCATGTCCAGCAGCGAGTAGGCTCAACGATCAGACGGCGACAGCTCATTGCCGTAGAACAAGACTTTGAAAGCAGCTCAGGCTCTGAGCCAATGGCTGAGCTGATGCTGAACGCAGGATTCATACGCTTAACAAGCTAGCGTATAAACCATAGTTCATACGCCGCGTGGCATGTCGCGCCGGTAGTCGTATCTAGCAGAGCTCGGCTACCATCCAAACATCTGCATAATATCGTATGCAGCAAAGGGAAGCACGAACCACCTAGCAGGCAATCGCTGATTAACCAGCACGTATTATCGATAGGAGAAAGCAGGAACGTGGTAGCTTATTCAGAGGCAGCAAAAGAGCGAAGCTACACAACGGCTACTATACATTGTAGGGTATCGCCTGTCAATAGCAATTCAAGAGTATATCACTGCCGCTCCACCATAACGCCAAAGGCTGAGGGTGCAGCACCACATGTGCGCATGTAAGCTGTGAGTATGCTTCAAATTCCGCCATAGGTGTGCTGAATAAAAGCCAAACCTATCTGTACGAAGCATACACACGCCTACGCATAGCATAATCATCGCTGCGTATAACATACACACGCCTGCGCGAAGCATAATCATCGCTGCGTATAACATACACACGCCTGCGCATAGCATAATCATCGCTGCGTATAACATAATCATCGGTGATGATCGTAGAACCACGCCTGCGCAAAGCATAATTATCGCTGCGCGCACGATGGCGCAGCTCGCAGCCAGCTCAATCTGTGGACGTGTCGTGTGTATTGGGGGGAGGTAGCAGCACCGCGTGCGTGTCAGTAGCGCCAATCACTGCGGGCTTAGGTCGCGTCCGAGCGCAGCCGGTAGCCGACGCCGGGCTCGGTGATGATGTAGCGCGGCTGGCCGGCCTGCTCTTTGAGCTTGCGTCGTAGCTGCGCGACAAAAATCCGCAGCGTTTGCACGTCGTCCTCGTAGCCGGGACCCCAGATCTCGGCCAGCAAATGGCGCTGTGTAATCACACGATCGACGTTCTGCATCAGCATACGCAGCAGATCAAACTCGGTCGGCGTCAGATGAATCTCTTCGCCGGCCAGCTTAACCACATGGCCGACCAGATCCATCGTCAGCTCGCCGACCGTAAGTCTGCTCTGTGCTGACACCGGCTGCTGTGTGGCGTGGCGCAGTGCAACGCGGATGCGCGCCAGCAGCTCGTTCATGCTAAATGGCTTGGTCAGGTAATCGTCAGCGCCGGCATCCAGCGCGGCAACCTTGCCCTTGTCGTCGTCGCGGACCGACAGCACGATCATCGGCACGGCGGACCACTCACGCACACGCTGCAGCACAGCCAGGCCGTCGAGTCTTGGCATGGCCAGATCGAGAATCACAAGATCCGGCTGCCAGCTCACGATCTGATTCAGCGCGGCCTGTCCATCAGCGGCGGTCTCAACCGCGTAGCCCCGGCCACGGAGACCGGTCTCCAAAAACTTACGAATCTGCGGCTCGTCATCGACCACTAACACTCGTATAGCTGTCATGTATGCTCCTCGCTGCGGCATCGTGCTGTGGCCCTGCTGAGTCCAGCGGCAACGTAAAGCGGAAGATCGCACCGCCACCAGAGCGCGGCTCGGTCCAGATCTGCCCGCCATGCGCTTCGACCCAATATTTGCAAATGGCGAGGCCCAGGCCCGTACCGCCCTGCGCGGTTTCAGCCTGGCCCAACCGGTAAAACTTATCGAAGATCCGCTCACGCTCGTCCGCCGGAATGCCCGGCCCGGCGTCTGCTATCTCCACGTCCAGCGCAGCGTCAGACACACGTGCGGCAATCGTGATCGGCGTGCCCGACGGCGCGTATTTGCTTGCGTTTTCCAGCAGATTGGTGAGAATTTGATCGACCTGGAGCACCGCCATCGGCACGAGCGGGAGATCCGCCGGAATCCAAAGTTCCAGCGGATGCGGCTCCAGCGTAGTTCGAAGGCGATACAGCACCGGACCCAAAACATCATCCAGCGCGGCAAATTCCTTGGGCGGCAGCGGCGCGCCCGCTTCGATGCGCGACATGTCCAGGAGATTGCGGACCAGCAGATTGAGCCGGTCGGCTTCGAGATCGATCGTTTCTAGAAAGCTGTGCTGCGCCGCGCCATCCCAGACCACAGTCTCATCTAACAGGTTGCTGACCGCGCCTTTGATGGCCACCAGCGGCGAGCGCAGATCATGCGAGACCGAGTGCAGCAGCGCCGACTTGAGGCGCTCCGACTCGGCCACCAGCTGGAGCGCGGTCGTTTCGTCGACGAGCCGGGCGCGCTCTACGGCGAGCGCGGCTTGCTGGGCCAGCGTTTCCAGCAGCTGCCGCGCATCCGCGTCTAAGGGCAGTTCGGCACGCTCCCACACGCGTACCACACCCAAGGTCCGCAGGCCCACGCGCAGCGGAGCGACGATCGCGGTGCCATCACTGCCGATCGTGCCGGCCTGGGTGGTGAGCGGCGGCACATCCCGATCGAGCACCTGGATGCTACAGCCCTGAATCGGCAGCAGCCGCGCGATCTGCTGGGCAATGATCGGCAAGATCGCTTGCACCTCAACCGCCGCGCTGATGGTCTGGCTCAGCCGGTACAAGGCTTCCTGAATCCGCGCGCGGCGCTGCGCTTCCTCGGTACGACTCCGTGAGCGCGCGGCGATCGACGAGGTCAGCACCGCCACGATCAAGAATAGAAAGAGGCGAAACAGATCTTGGGGATTCGCCACCGAAAACGTGTAAAGCGGCGGCACAAACCAAAAGTTATAGGACACAAACGCCAGAAATGAGGCCACGACGCCCGGCCCCAGGCCGTAGCTGATCGCCGCCAGCAGGACGGCCACAATGTAGCCCAGCGAGATGTTGGCAACTTGCAGACCAACCGTGTGCTGCACAACAAACAGCAACGCCGTCGTCAGCACAACGATGCCACAGCTCCACACATAGCCAAATGTAGATGAGCGAGCAATTCGCCGGAATGGCAGCCTGAGCGACATCGATCCTCCTTGCTGGCGCTCCTAGCCACA
>JAFAYS010000091.1 GCA_019240175.1 Chloroflexota bacterium
CGGCGCAACCGATCTCGGCGGATTCGCTGCTGTGCTGTGTCGCGTGGATCTGCTGCTTTCTAACGATACCGGCGCTTCCCATGTTGCGGCGGCGACCGGCACGCGCAGCATTGTGCTCTTCGGCCCGTCGCGGCCTGAGCAGTGGGCACCGCTGGATCGCGAGCGCCACCAGGTGATCGATGCGCTGGCCTTGACCGATGCCGATCCATCGAGCGCGCTTCAGCAGTTAGCTGTCGAGCCTGTGCTGAGTGCCTGCATTGAAGCGTTGATGAATAACCACCAACAGCTCAAAGAACAAGAGCGCTAGAGTTCTTTAGGTTCTAGGTTCTAGGTTCTAGGTTCTTTAGAAAGAGGAACTATGAAGCGTTTGAAGATCCTGATCTGGCATATTCACGGAAGCTATCTCAACACGCTGTCACGGATCGACCATGACTGGTATCTGCCGACCAAGCCGGATCGGCCCGAGGGCTACGGTGGGCGCGGCCCGACCTTCGATCTGCCGCCGTATATGCGCGAGGTGCCGGCGGAGCAGGTGCGTGATCTGGATCTGGATCTGATCATCTATCAAACGCCCAAAAACTACTTCGAAGATCAGTTCGAGATCTTGAGCGAGGAGCAGCGCGCGCTGCCCAAAATCTATCTTGAGCATAACACGCCCAAACCCGACGCCGTCGCCACGCGCCATCCGATCGACGATCCCAACGTGCTGCTGGTGCATGTGACGCACTACAACCGTCTGATGTGGGACAACGGGCGCACGCCGACGACGGTGATTGAGCACAGCGTCGCGATCGATCCGCAGGCCATGTATCGCGGCACGCTTGAGCGCGGCGTTACGCTGATCAACGGCATGCAAAAGCGTCCGCGCATCGCCGGCTACGATCTGTTTCTTCAGGCGCGTGAGCAGCTGCCGCTCGACGCCGTGGGCATGATGACCGAAGAGTTTGGCGGCCTGGGCGACGTTCCGTACCGCGATCTGCACCGACGCATCGGCGAGTACCGGCTGATGTTCAGTCCGCTGCGCTACACCAGCCTGCCGCTGGCCGTGATCGAAGGGCTGACGCTCGGCATGCCCGTGGTAGCGCTGGCGACGACTGAGCTGCCGACGGTGATCGAGCATGGCGTGAGCGGCTATGTTTCCTGTAACCTCGACGAGCTGATCGAGAACATGCGTGGTCTGCTGGCGAATCCCGACGAGGCGCGGCGCATCGGCGAGAACGCGCGCCAGGTGGCGCGTGAGCGCTTTGGCCTGGAGCGCTTCGCGCGTGATTGGAACGCGGCCTTTGCGCGCGTGACCGGCTGATAGCTAGCGCTTTTGAAGGAGAAATCTATGCGATCACCAGCCAGAATTGCCTTCCTCAGCGAGCACGCTAGCCCGGTCGCGCTGCTGGGCAGCACCGATGCTGGCGGACAAAATGTGTATGTCGACGAGTTGAGCCGCAATCTCGCAAGCCTGGGCTACGCCGTGGATGTGTTCACTCGCCGCGAATCCGTCGACGTGCCCGAGATCATCGAGTGGGCTCCCGGCGTGCGTGTGATCAACCTGAGCGCCGGGCCGCCGCGCGTGTTGCCCAAAGACGATCTTTGGCCGCTGATGCCGGCTTTTCGCGATGCGCTGCTCGACTTCATGGCCCGCGATGGCGTGCGCTACGATCTGATCCACGGCAACTTCTGGATGTCGGGCTGGGTAGCCGCCGATCTACGGCAGCGGCTGGGCGTGCCGGCGGTGCAGATTTTTCACGCCATGGGCATGACCAAGCGTCGTCACCAGGGCGCTGCCGATACCAGCCCAGACGATCGGATCGAGGCTGAGCGCGCGGTTGTGCAGGGCGTCGATCGGCTGATCGCGCAATGTCCCGCCGAGCAGACCGAGCTGATCGACGACTACGGGGCCGATCCGGACAAGGTCGTGATTGTGCCGTCTGCCGTCAACGTGGAGCGCTTCAAGCCGGTGCCGTTGGCCGAGGCGCGGCGCTACGTTGGCCTGAACGAGCAGGATCTGGTGATCGCCTATGTTGGGCGGATGCTGCCGCGTAAGGATGTACGAAATCTGGTGCGGGCGGTGGGGCTGCTCGTCCAGCGCGTGGATCTGCCGATCAAGCTGCTGCTGGTTGGCGGCGAGACCGCCGAGCCCGATCCGGCGGCTACGCCCGAGATCGGCGTGCTGCAAACGATCGCGGCGGAGCTGGGCATCGCCGATCGGCTGCACTTCACGGGACAGCGCCAGCCGGACACGCTGCGCTACTACTACAGCGCCGGCGACGTGGTCGTGACGACGCCCTGGTACGAGCCGTACGGCCTCACGCCGCTCGAAGGCATGGCCTGCGGTCGTCCGGTGATCGGCTCGGCGGTGGGCGGCATCACCTTCACGATCGCGGATGGCGAGACCGGCTTGCTGGTGCCGCCGCGCGATCCCGAGGCGCTGGCTGAACGGCTGCGCCAGCTGCTCGTCAATCCCGAGCTTCGGGACCGGATGGGCCGCGCCGCTCGACGGCGTGTTGAGCAGGAGTTTACCTGGCCGACCGTAGCGGAGCGCACCGCCGCGCTGTACGAGACGCTGCTGATGCAGCCGCAGGCGGATGCGCTGGCTGCCGAGACGTTATAAATGTAGCAGATAGGAGGTACATGGTGCGCCTTGTCCTTGTCTCGAAGAGGAGCGATGGCAGGGAAAAATCGGCGCTGTCGGCTCGATATGTGCTAGGCGAGCGCGACAAAAAACCAGAGGAGGAGATCCATGGCACTAGTCGATGTGCTTATTCCAACCTGCAATCGTAAGACCGCGCTAGCGATGCTGCTCACCAGTTTGCTCGGCCAAACCTTCACCGATTTCGATGTCGTTATCTCGGACCAGAGCGAGCCAGGCACCAGCTATCTCGACAGCATCGAGCTGCGATCGGCGATTCAGGCGCTGGAATGGCACGGTCATCGGGTGCGTACGTTCTCGCATCTACCCCGGCGCGGCATGGCCGAGCAGCGCAACTTTTTGCTGCAGCAGAGCAGCGCGCCCTATGTTCACTACCTCGACGACGATGTCGTGCTCGATCCGCCGGTGCTGGAGCGTATGCTTGCGGTGCTGCAATCCGAAGGCTGTGGCTTTGTCGGCGCGGCGGCGGTCAATCTGGATTTTCTACCGGATATTCGTCCGCATCAGCAGGGGATTGATGTGTGGGCAGGGCCGGTTCGTCCCGAGCCGTTCGCGCCCGAGACGATTCCTTGGGAGCGGCATGTGATCAACAACGCGGCCAATCCGCTGCACCTGGAGCAGCGCCTCGCGCCTGATGGCGATCCGGTTCGCTACAAGATCGCCTGGGTTGGCGGCGCGAACGTGCTCTACGATCGGGCCAAACTGCTGGATGTGGGCGGCTTCTCATGGTGGGAGCGCCTGCCACCCGCGCATGCCGGCGAAGAAGTTGTCGCGCAGTTTTTGCTGATTCGCAAGTACGGCGGCTGCGGGATCTTGCCCTGCGGCACGTATCATCTCGGCCTGCCGACGACGGTCACCGAGCGTGAGCGCAACGCAACCGAGCTGTTCGGTGATCTGATCGCCGAGTTCGACGTGCAGCCAGTTGGGCCAGTCGAGCCGCTACAGCGCGCGGTCGGCGCATAATTTCTAAAACCTCAAGGAGTGATGATATGGAGCAAACGCTCAAAGGTCAGGTTGTGCTGGTAACCGGCGCGGGAAGTGGTCTCGGCGAAGCGACGGCGCGTGCTTTCGCGCGGGCGGGCTGCAACGTCGCCTGCGTGGATCTGCGGCAGGAAGCGGCGGAGCGCGTGGCGGCAGATCTGCGCTCCCAGGATGTGGACAGCATCGCGCTG
>JAFAYS010000100.1 GCA_019240175.1 Chloroflexota bacterium
GCAAAGGCCGCTTTGAGCTGGCCAACAAAGGCACGATCTTTCTGGACGAGGTCGGCGAGCTGTCGCTGACGGCACAGCGTAAGCTGCTGCGTGTGCTTCAGGAGGGCGAGTTCGAGCGGGTCGGCGGCACAACCACGGTTAAAGTCGATGTGCGCGTGGTCACGGCGACCAACCGCGATCTCGAAGAAGAAGTGCGCAAGGGCAACTTCCGCGAGGACTTGTTCTACCGGCTCAATGTGATCAATATTCATATGCCGCCGCTGCGTGAGCGCAAAGAAGACGTCTCGCTCCTGGTCGAGCACTTCCTCGACAAGTATCGCTACAGCCCCACATCGACGCCGACGCGCATCTCGGAGGAAGCGCTCAACAAGCTGATCGCCTACGACTGGCCCGGCAACGTGCGCCAGCTGGAGAACGAGATCGAGCGTGCGGTTGTGTACACTCAGGGCAAGGTGATCACCAGCGAGTTTCTTTCGCTTGAGCCGGGCCGCGCCGTGCATGAGATCGACATTGTTGAGGCGGTGCGCTCGCGCACGTCGCTGCAAACACTGCTGGAAGAAGTTGAGCGACGCATGCTCTCCGAAGCGCTGCGCCAGAGCGGCAATGACCACGCCCAGGCGGCGGAGCGCATTGGTCTGAGTGCAACCGCCTTCGACAAAAAGCTCAAAGAACTCGGCATCCGCTAGCCGAATGAGGTAGAGCTTGCGCTCTGCCTCAACTTTTTTAAGCCGCGCGTAGGGTTTTTATGTTCAAGCCACAACTTCGCTGGCTCCTGGTGGTGCTGCTGGGCCTGGCGCTGCTGCTGCGTCAAGGCCTGGCAGTCGTGCTGCTGGGCTTGTTGGGCCTGGCGCTCGGCTTTGCCTACCTGTGGGCGCGCTGGGCCTTTCATCGCGTGACCTACACCCGCACGCTCAGCAACGATCGCGCGTTCGTCGGCGATCGCGTCACGCTCACGGTGCGGCTGGAAAATACCAAGCTGCTGGGCTTGCCTAGCCTCAGAATCGACGATGTTGTGCCCGCCAAGCTTGGCTACGACGATCAGCATCTGCTGCCGCATCCGCAGTCGCATCTGCAAATCTGGCGGCGTCGCATCGGGCTGCGGCCATACGAGGCGGTCTCTTGGTCGATCGAGGTCGGCTGTGCTCAGCGCGGCTTCTACACCTTTGGGCCGGTGCATCTAGAGGCGACCGATGCGTTCGGCTTTCAGTCGCGCGATCTGGATCTGCCGACGCGCACGAATCTGATCATCTACCCAGAGCTGATTGCGCTGCCCAACCTGCAGTTGCGCGCCCAACACCCGATCGGCGAGAGTCGCGCACCCCGCCAGCTACTCACCGATCCATCGCGCACCGTAGGCGTCCGCGATTACCGGCGCGAAGATCCGTTCAAAACGATCCACTGGGGCGCGACTGCCCGGCGCGGCGAGCTGCAAACCCGCGTCTTCGAGCCCACCACCAGTCTCGACGTGGCGATTATGCTCAACCTCGACACCTTTGAGCACTACTGGGAAGGTATGCGTTTCGACCTGATCGAGCGGATGATCAGCGCCGCAGCCACGGTTGCCACTGAGGCGGCCAATCAGCGGCTACGCTTCGGCCTGTATGTCAATGGCACGCCCGCCGAGAGCGGCCAGCTGATCCGTATTCCGCCTAGCCGCTCGCCGGCCCAGCTCAACATTGTGCTTGAGGCGCTGGCGACGGTGGTGCCCTACTCGATCACGCCGTTTCCCAATCTGCTGCGTCAGATCGGCCCGTCGCTGGACTGGGGCGCGACGATTGTGATGATCA
The DNA here is from genome assembly GCA_019240175.1 of Chloroflexota bacterium. Lineage (GTDB taxonomy): Bacteria > Chloroflexota > Chloroflexia > Chloroflexales > Kallotenuaceae > LB3-1. The sequence continues at coordinate 1,788 of JAFAYS010000100.1, forward strand.
GCGCGGTGCCCTCGGATGCGGTGCAAAGCGCGGTGCTGCGCCTGAAGCGCGGCGGGCGGCGTGTGCTCTGGCTTTACGGCGGCGACGATGCGGTGCCGCAGCTGCCCGGCATCGAGATTCAATCGATCGGCAGTGGCGGCAGCCAGTGGGCCGAACGGCGCGCCACAATTGTGACCGCGCCTGGCCTCTAAACGCTTATTGATCTGGTACGATTCTCGCCCAACCGTGGCAGCGGCTGGATCGCGAAGATCGCGCCTCTACCTCCGAAGATGGCCTCATGTCATTTCAGCCTTTAAAACTGCTGTTGTCCCTGATTCTGGCGACGCTGGAAGTCACGCTGCTGCATCTTGGTGTGTCGCTGCTGGCGCTGGCGTTTGAGCTGGAGCCGAGTCTGAGCTGGCTGGCGCTCTTTTTGATCTGTCTGGCCGGTGCCTGG
>JAFAYS010000148.1 GCA_019240175.1 Chloroflexota bacterium
AGGATGCGGAGGCGCAACTCAAGGAGGCCGAACGCGTCCGCTCAGAGCTGGGCGATCGCGCCGGAGCGGCAGCGAGTGAACATAATCTGCGCTATCTCGGCTTACGGGTTATAGGCCCGCCTGTGCCCCCCAACGGCTCGTCTACATCGTTGGTGCGAACCGCCGGGTTGCTGACGCTGGCGCTGGTAGCGTTGGGACTAGTCGGGGCGATCATCCCACCAGCGGTTCAGGCTGTGGTCGATTATTTCGGAGCGGGAGGAGCTGTTCCCGTCGTTCCGGCAACGGGAACACCCACGGCGATACCCACCGATACGTCCACGAGTACTTTGGTACCCGCACGCTCGTTCCCGGCTACTGTACCCTCACTGGTGCCTACTTCTCAGCCAGGCAATCCGGTGATTTTGATCACGCCGACACCGACGAACATGCCGACGCATACGCCGACACCGACGATCACGCCGACGCATACGCCGACACCGACGATCACGCCGACGGACACGCCGACACCAACGATCACGCCAACCGCGACGATCACGCCAACCGCGACGATCACGCCGACGCTGGATAGTATTCCACCACCGCCGCCGCAGTTGATCGCACCTAAGCAGGGGGCAACCTTCACTGCTGGAAATGACGAGTTATCTGAGGTGCGCTTCACATGGGAACCCGTGACCGATCCAAGTGGCGTGCAGTATCTCTGGATCCTGAGGGAGGAGCAGGATAATGAAGACTATGCTGTGATCGACGATGCACCCGTGGATGCAGCAGGTTTAACGAGGAATCTGGCTTTTGGACGGTATTGCTGGGAGGTTCAGGCGATTGATGGAGCCCACAACACGAGTGCCTCTACGTCGAACTGCTTCAGCATCATCGCTGACGACAAGGCTGCTCTTCCACCACCAATGCTCATTAAGCCGATACCAGAGGAGATATTCGCGACCGCTGATCCATCTATTCCCGTATCGATCGACCTGATATGGGAGGCTGTGAACGATCCAGCTAAGGCGGCATATGTGTGGACGTTGCAACAAGCATCGGGTGTTGCGCCTCCCTCGCAGATCGATAGCCAGCGAACACCCTACACAGGGACCACAGTCAAGCTGGCAATTGGCCGTTATTGCTGGTTTGTTTATGCCGTAGATGCAGCGGGCAAGCCGGGTGTTGCCTCTCCCAGCCGCTGTTTTAACGTGGAGGCCACTCCCGGATAGTGAGGTCGTGCGCTCCCCATGGGGCCAGCCGAAGCAGGAGATTTAATTTTTTGAATGCAGGAGGATAGTCATGAGTCTGACAATGACGGCAATTACCAGTGTAGTCGCCATGGCAGCCAAGTATCTACTCGCTAGTACCGCCGTGCAGCAAGCTACCGAGGAGGCTGCCAATCGTATCGGCGAGCTGAGCGGCGAAGCGCTGACCACCCTTGGAGCGAGCGTCGTGTCCAGGCTGCGGTCAGCCCTGAACGTACGTAGCGACGCGGCCAACAAGGCCAATCGCGCCCTTGACGATGTTGCCAGCGATCCGGCGGATGAAGATTACCAGCATAAGCTGGTCAGGGAGCTGGATAAACTTGCCCAAAATGACACGTCGCTTCGTGATCTGCTTACGGAGCTAAGCGCTGAGGTTGAGCGAGCAGGTGGCGCTGCTGGTCAAACTGGGTTCTTGGTATCAGGCGACATTTACGGCCCGACCGCCGGGACAAACGCCGGGTCGATGAACGCAGAATACACGTTCAATGCGCGGAACAAGAGCTAGCGAGGCTAGATCTGGCCTCGTCCGACAGCATCGTATGTACCAGCTCCATGGGCAGAAGACCAACAATCTGGCAGGATGCTCCCCTTCAGGGGAGCGTCCTGTTAGTTACTGCAAAGCTTCTGTACAGAAATAAGTGAGGCTATAGTATTCGTAAAATCTGATGGGCAGCGGTATCTCGATACCGCTGAGGTTCCCTCAGAGCACCAGGTCCAGACATGGGCAATGTGTTAAGGAACGAGATGATCTCAGCACTGGAGCGCGATCGATGCAGCTACAGATCTGGCTGCCTGGCTTCAGGAAACGCACTCAGCAGCGCCGCGACCCGCGTAACATCTGCGCCGGTCGAGTACCAGATCGCGCGGCCCCATCCTTGATCAAAGATGCGCCGTGCGTATGGCGATAGATGCTCTGGAAAGGTTTTTTCTTCCAGCGCCAACCGCCTGCTCGATCAGCGCCGCCGCTTCTTTAATCATCTGCCGATCCCAGCGTGAGCGATCTTACTCAGGCAGCAGCACCAGTTTGCCGCCCGCGTCGAAGCGCGCATCAACACGCGCAAGATGCAGACGCATCAGTGCCAGCAGGCCCAGCGCCTCCGGCTCCCTGGGATACAGGCGCGTAATGAAAGCGGCCAGCCAGGCGGAATCTTCGGCCAGATCGCGGCGTACGGAGGCGCTGCCGCCGACGGTGCTCAGCGTCGTATGGATCTCGTCGGCTGGCGCAGCAGGAGGCTTCAGGCGTTCTTCATCAACCATGGTTCACAAGTGTATCCTATACCAGCGGTCGGACCTCGATGACGCTGCGCGCCCGTGGGCGGGCCGGCCACTCTTTGGCGATCTCCAGCGTCTCATCGAGATCTTCAACCTCGATCTCGGCATAGCCACCGAATCACCTCGGTGCCTTCAAGAAACGGGCCCACCGTGATCATCGGCTCGTTGTTAGCGCCGAAATGCACGCTGGTCGAGGTGTGCGGCGGCAGCAAGCGATTGCTGCTTTTGATCTTGGCGCTGTGCTTGCCAAACCACTGGCCGACCTTGGCGTTCTGCTCAGCGCGCGCCTCCTCGGGCAGCGCCTGCCATGCTTCCAGATCCTGAGCCGAGCCACAAAACATAAGTAGATATTTCATGGTTGTTCCTTTCTGAGCGCTCCTCTTGGAAGCACCCCGATTATACCGTCCTTCACCTATACGACGAACGAAGATGGGCCAAAAAGGACATCGTTTCGACGAGTTTTGTTAAAGAACCAATGGAGAACAAAGAACAAAGAACCGAGAACTAAGGAACCGAGCCAAAAGCTTGGCGAGGTTTGGGGCAGGAGGTGAGGGCCTACGAAAGAACAAAGGAACACAGGAACAAGCGAACAAAAAGATTTGATTCTTGTTCCTGTGTTTGCCGTCAAGCCTGTCTCATGGTTATGCGCGCTCGATAAAGACGTTCTCGATACCGCGCAGCAGCAGGCCCGGCGTGTAGATAATCGGCGGGTGATTCTCGGCCAGGCGTAGCCGTGGCAGCCGCTGCCGCAGCACCTCCAGCCGCACCAGGGGCGCGCCGGCGCAGTAGTGAATGCCGTAGCCAAACACCATACAGGTGGGTATGGACCCACCCGAACTTTTGATGTCGCTGGGAGAATTCTGTAGGCTGAATCTCCACGACACGTTTAGTTGTGTGTCATGGGAAGCTCGTGATGCTGAAGATCTGTAGTGGGGAAGGGATTGCTGACGATTGTTTCAACCGTGAGCTGGTTCGCGCTGCTGAGTGGCTCTGGCAGCGCAGTGTGCAGATACTATCACTTGTAGATATTGTATCTCCCTGGCTCGTTTCCCGTTTCCGTCTGTTAGGTATGATCTGCTCGGTGTGCTCCTGATTGACTGTGCCGCGCGATGCTCACCCCGAACGGCGGAAGCATCTGCTCCTCTGCACTGCTCGATTGCTCCACAGCCGCATGATTGAGCACAAGTTCTCCAGCCATAAGGCTAATCTGCTCCAAAGTCCCAGCGATCGGTGAGGCCGGGCGATTTGTTCCAGGAAAGGAGATAGTGCTAAACAGGCCGCTGCTGGGATCGGGTGGGTAGACCCCGACATACTCGGCGCTGCCAGCATGAGGTCCGTGCGCCTGACTCCTCAAGCTTGTCACCTGTGAGAGGCCAGGCACAGATCGGGCAACATACTGCAGGCGTGTATCTGGATGATCCGACTGGATGTCTTCGATCCAGATTGGGACAGTGATCGAGCCGCTGGTTTCATGCTCATAGCGCGCGGTGACACCAGGCGGCAACGCGTACCATTGCACGACCTGCCCGCCAACCAGGTTGGTAAGACCAGCCGGCAGTGACTGGTCCGTCCACACATTGTCTTGATCCTTGACAAACGAGCGAATCGTGAGCGTGAGTTTCCCGCCATCCCGGACAAAGGCGCGCCACTGCTCGGCTTCATCCGCGTCAATCAGCAGCGGAGCGACTGGGATCACATGGCGATATTGGTGCAGATCGTCACCTCTGGCGATGATGTCGACGTTGATCCCGCGCAGCCAGAAGTCACGATATATGGTGCGCGCCATACGCCAGTAATCAAAATCGCCGTGATGCGGTTCGATCTCGGTGGCCCATGCGTCGGGGTAGCTGATGAGCAGCGCGACCTCGGCGGGGCAACGTTCGATCGGCGGCTGATCGACTAATTCTCGCGCGACCTGCTGTGCCTCGTAGTAGCCTTGTGCAAAGCTTGCATCATGGTTCAACAGGCCGCTATGGTACTGCTCCTGACCATACCGGGAAGCGCGCCAGCGAAAGTAGAGCACCTGCTCGGCCCCATGCGCCATCGCTTGATAGGTCCAGAGCCGCACCTGGCCGGGTGGAACCGGCGGATTGTACGCTGTCCAGTTGATCTGTCCGGCCTGTTGCTCCATGACCCAGAACGAACGGCGCTTAAAACCGCGTACCAGGTCATGAAAGAACGCCACATCGGCGGGATGCTCAAAGCCATGGGGATAGTTATCCCAGCTCATCACGTCCACCTCGGCGGCGATCGCGTGCCAATCAAGCTCGTTGTCGAGTGGCGCGACGTTGGTGGTGATGGTTCGTCCGGGTGAGTTTTGGCGCAGAATGGTCGCCTGGTTGCGTACCAGCTGAACGTGCGTATCTGACGAAAAGCGACGATAGACCAGCTGGAGCGAGGGATTGTGCCCGCCGCCGACAGGATCGGACGGCACGGGGATCTGATTCCAGTCGCTGTAACATTGGCTCCAGAAGCTGGTACCCCAAGCCTCGTTTAAGTGTTGGAGGCTGCCGTAGCGTCCGCAGCACCAGCGCTGAAAGGCAGCACGACATTGATCACAGTAGCAGCGCCCGGTTGCATGATTGCTCAGCTCGTTATCGATCTGCCACGCAACCACGGCGGGATGTGTGCCGTAGCGCTCGCTCATTGCGCCGACGATCTGCCGGCTATAGGCGGCGTAGGTGCCGGAGACCGCGCTTGTCGGACAGGTATGCCGTCGTCCGCCGTGGCTCCAACGCCGGCCATCAGCACCGACGCGCAGTACATCGGGGTGGCGCTGCGTCAGCCAGGCCGGCGGCGTGGCGGTTGGCGTTCCCAGAATCAGCTTCAGCCCGGCAGCGGCTAAGGTGTCGACGGCGCGATCCAGCCAGGCCCAGTCATATGCGCCCTCGCGTGGCTCGATCCGCGACCAGGCGAACTCGCCGATCCGCACGATCTCAAGACCACATTCGCGCATCAGACGCGCATCTTCCGCCCAGCGTGCTTCGGGCCACTGTTCGGGATAGTAGCACACGCCAAGCATAGGCTATCGTCCAGCCAGACCTGCGGTGGCGACGCCCTCGATGAAGTAGCGCTGGGCAAACAAGTACACCAGCACCGTCGGCAGCACGGCGAGCACCGACCCCGCAAGAATTAGATCAACGCGCACGGCGTACAAGCTTTGCAGA
>JAFAYS010000155.1 GCA_019240175.1 Chloroflexota bacterium
CTTTCGTATCGTGCTGCCGCTGCTCGCCGACATTGACACCGTGCCGCGCGATCTTGAGCCGGCGCTTTAATCGCCGTTGCGGCGCGCGACAAACACCAGCACGCGGCTCGCGACGGTCACGGGGCCGCGCAGCCAGTTGCCATACACATGCTCGACGCTGAAGCCGGCGTCGGTTAAAGATGCCGTGATCTCGGCCTGGCTGCGAAAGCGCAGCGTGCTGGGCACCACGAGGACTTCGCCGGTAGCGTTGAAAATATTGTGGGCCTCGAAGCGCACCAGGCCATCGCCGACGCTAGCCAGATCCAGCCACGACTCCATCGGCCCGAAGGGCGAGTCGCTCTGCTCGTAGGTGGCCTCGCGATTCCAGCGCTCCCAGCCGCGATCCTCGGGGTTGCGGCTTTCAAAGGCGAGGTAGCCGCCGGGTCGCAGCGCAGCGTGAATGTCGCGCAGGGTCGCGGCCCACACCGCATCGTCGAGGAAAACCTGGGCGACATTGCCGGTCATGACCAGCAGATCGGCCTCGGGTGTGCCCAGCGCGCCGGAGTCGCCTTCGATCCACTGCACGCGCTCAGCGCCCGGCTGCCGTCGCGCGTAGGCCAGCATCGCCGCCGACGGATCAACGCCGATCACCACGCGATCATCAGTCGCCAGCTCACGCGTCAGCAGGCCGGTGCCACAGCCAAGATCGAGAATCGTGCGCGCAGCCAGATCCGCAGCCAGACCGAGGTAGAAATCGGTGTCGCCACCACGCGTGTTCTCGATATCGTACAGCTCAACCAGGCGCGGATCGACGTACTGTAGCTCAAGCTCCATCCGGACGGCCTTTCATATGCTCGGCAGCGGATAAGCCATAGGTATATTCGTCGCTGCTACTGTTTTTGAAGAAATCGGCATTGGCCTGATAGCCAATTCGCACAAATCCCAGCCGCTCCAGCAGACGCATTGAGGTCGTGTTGCGCGTATCGACCTCGGCTTTGATCTGCGTCACACGGTAATCATCAAAGAGCAGCCGGATCACACGTGTACAAGCTTCGGTCGCATAGCCATGGCCCCAGAACTCCGCGCCGACCAGATAGGCCAGATACGCGGTTTGATCTTCAAAGACCGTAGCCTCAACCTGCCCGATGTACTCGCCGGTGGCGGTGAGCGAAAGCGCCCAATTCAGCCAGGCCTCATCGCCAGCGGGCGACAGCCGGCGCGCGAGCTGGCTATAGCGCTGCGCCAGGAGCGATTGTGCCACGGGCGGCTCTTGGGGAATATAGCGGTAGATCTGAGGATCTTGGAGCAGCGCAAACAGCCCGGCTGCGTGATCCGGCTGGAGCGGCTCCAGGCGCAGGCGTTCTGTTTCGATCACCTGTTCGGGATGGATCAAGCGCATCACGCAATCCTCCTGGTTCAGCCGGTTTTGCTTGAGCAATCGTAACCCCGATCCCACCCTCACTACAAACAACAAAGCGCACGCGGTAGTAACAATAACAGTACCCCGTACAACAGTAACGATACTGAGCATACGTCGTAACTGTAGGGATTCGAACCCATGGAACCTGGCTCCGCAGGCTCACCGCATCCACGATTGCCCCCGTGGGAGGGTTGTGCTCGCCTCTGCTGTTTGTAGCTACCAACGATTGCTACTCGATCACATCTGTGCGCCAGTTGGCCTCTTGAATCTGCGCATCCAAATCACGATAGGCTTTGGCGAACTCATCGGCCTGATGCTGGATCGCGGCTACATTCACCGTGCTTTGGAACTTGACCTCAGACTTGCTGTAGCGATCTTGCTTGATCGTCGCCGCCTCCGCCAGATCGCGGTAGACGCCGTGCTGAATTTTGAGCATATCGCGCTGCGCCAGCGCATCGGCCAGGGTCTTGCCGTCGGCAAACGCCGTCTGGGAGTTGGTCTGATTAATGCGCTGGATCAAGCTCACCAGATCGTCGGCCAGACGGCTTAGCTCGCTCAGCAGCGTCTGTGGATCTTCGGACGGTGTATCGCCTTCCTGCACTTTGGCATTATTCAGGAGTCGCTGCTTGAGCTGTTCAACACGCTTCTGGTAGTCTGCCCGCAAAATAAGCGCCTGAGCTAACCGCATGATACACCTCGAACGAATGAGCACATTGCCGCGATTATACCATGCTCGGCTTCCGGCTCCCTGCCAATCGAGCCGCTGTCAAGCGTTGGTCTGCAACCTGCAAGGCAGCCCGCGCCAAGGGAAGGACAGATCATGCGCGAAACACATCAGCACGCCGAGCGCGATTTTCCAGCCGGCGCAGGCGTTCTGCTCGGGCTAGGACTGGGCGGCTTCTTCGACGGCATCGTGCTGCACCAGATGTTGCAATGGCATCACATGTTGAGCAGCGTGTACGCGCCGACCAGCGTGCCCAGCCTGCGGCTCAACACGCTCTGGGATGGCTTCTTTCACAGCGCGACCTATATCTTCGTGGCGAGCGGGCTGCTCCTGTTGTGGCGCGCCGCTCACGGCAGGCACCTGCACTGGTCGAGCAAACTGCTGGCGGGCTCGCTGCTGCTGGGCTTTGGCACGTTCAATATAGTCGAAGGGCTGATCGATCACCAGATCCTGGGCATCCACCATGTCAACGAGACCGTGCCACCGTCGCAGTGGATCTATTGGGATCTGGGCTTTCTGGCCTGGGGCGCGGCGATGATGATCGGCGGGTGGCTGCTGCTGCGAGCGGGACGGCGCGAGACCGGCGCGCAGCGTGTCGTCGCTTAAATGCCCAACCTTCGAGTCTGGCAGCGACTCGAAGGTTGGGCAGCAGATCAACGCTTGTTGTGAAAACTACGGGTAGTTCACGACATAGCTCGGGACGGTCGCGGTACCCTGCGCCGGGCCGCCGGTCGTGTTGATCACATTAGTGATCACACCATTGCCGCCCAGCGAGACCGTGAGCAGATTATGGAATCTGACACCAGCCGTGTTCGGCACTTCAAAGCCACGATCCGCCACGATCGAAGGATCGACGTTGAAATAGCAGTAGCTGCCGACGCCCCAGGCCTCATGCGTTGTCACCGAGTTGGCGACCTTGTAGGCCGCGTAGCCCCTGCCGCTGCCATTCATCCAGCTAGCCTGGTTCGGCGGATCGTAGGGCAGCTCGTTTTGGAACATGTAGGTCCGTCCGCCGTTGCCGTTCCAGATCACGTTGTACTTCTGGTAGTGCTCCACGAACAAGCCGTAAGCCGTCACGTTGCTGCCGTTGACGATCAAGCCGTGGTCGGCGGTGTTAACATTCCAGCCGATGCCGCTGCCGTGGTCGCCGCGCCACAGCCAGGTGTGATCGATGATCACATTGCTGCTGTTGATCACCAGGCTGACCGTCGCCTTGCCGGCAACCGCGCCGCCGATCCGCGCAAACACATCATGCAGCGAGGTCGGGTTGGTCGTGTGGCTGGCCGACGCACCGGGAGGGCCAACTTCCATCAGGATCGGCGAGTTGGTGGTGCCGGCGTCGATCAGAATGCCGGCCACTTTCACGCCGTCGACATCCGCCACTTTGAGCGCGACGACGCCGTTATCCGGGATCAGCGTGGCGAGGCCCATGCCCAGCACGACCGTATTCGCGCGCGTCACGTTGATCGTCTGGTTGAGATGATACACGCCGGGCGTGATCAGCAGATTCCGGCCCTGCGCCAGCGCATTGTTCATATTGGCAGCGGTCGCGCCCGGCTTGACGATGAAGAACTGGCTGATCGGAATCGAGGTGCCCTGTGGTGTCTGACCAAACCAGGTCGTCCCACCCGCATTCGTGCGCAGCGCCGGCACAAACACCTGGTAGTTGCCCGCCGCGTCGATGTACAGAAACGGCTTCTCGCGGATCACCGGCGTTTGCCCGATCGTGGTGTAGGGCGGGTTGGGGAAAGTCTGGGCCGGAGCGCCGCTCACGCCGACAAAGACGCAGTTCCACACACAGTTGGACCAGCTGCCGATCTGCGAGTTGCGCGTCATGTACTGCTGCTGCGAGCCCGCGAAGACCTGACCGTCAACTTTGGAGTCGGCCAGGAAGCCGCCGCTGGACCAGCCGTGGCCTCTGGGATCGAGCTGAAGCTGGCCACGCACATGCATACGGCGGAAAGGCGCGGCCTGCGAGACGGCCCAGCGGTTGTTGCCGTCCGGCGGCGTAACCGACATATTCTCGGCAAAGCGCCAGAAATTCTGCGTGCCGTTGTCGCCAAACCAGTCGGCCTCGGCGCGCACATAGCCGTTGATCGTCACGTCGTCGGGCGAGAAGCCCAGGCCGGCGATCTGCGTATTGAAGCCGATATTGGCGTCGACGGCGTAGGTGCCCGGCTTGAAGAGCAGTGCGTTGCGCTCCATGCCGAACTGATTTTGCTCCTGAGTCGCGAAGACCGAGTTCAGCTTGGCCTGGATCGTCGCGCTCGACATCGACGGATCGAAGATCGCCACGTTGGGGCCAAAATCGACCGGGCCGGTGCTCGGCGATGGTGTCGGCGTGGGGCTGGGCGCGGTGCCTGCGACAAACACCTCAAGCTCCCACAGCGAGTAGCCGTAGCCCGTGGCGCGCTGGGTGCCGTACATGCGCACGTAGCGTCCGCTGCCGCTGACCGTCAGATCGTCCACGCCGCCGTCGCCGGTCGTCGTGCTGAAAACGTTGGTCCATGTGCTCCCATCATTCGAAACCTGAATCTGGTAGGCGCGGCCATACGCTGCCTCCCAGCGCAAGATCACTTTGCAGATCGACTGCACGCTGCCGAGATCGACTTGCAGCCACTGCGGATCGCTGGCCGCACTGGCCCAGCGCGTGCCCGTGTTGCCGTCGACGGCGGCACTTGCCGGTGTGCCAGCATTCTCAATCGATAACGCAGTGGCCGGGCGATTCAGCGCGGCGTTGCTCGTGCCACAGGTGCCAGGCGTTGGCGTGGCAGTCGCGCCAGCGTACACCTCAAGCTCCCACAGCGAATAGCCGTACTGCGTCGCGCGCTGCGTGCCGTACACGCGCACGTAGCGTCCGCTGCCGCTGACGGTCAGATCATCCACGCCGCCATCGCCGGTCGTCGTGCTGAACACATTGGTCCAGGTTGTGCCGTCGCTAGAAACCTGGATCTGGTAGGCGCGCGCGTAGGCGGCCTCCCAGCGCAGCACCACGCGCCCAATACTGCGCACGGCTCCCAAGTCCACCGAGATCGACTGCGGATCGCTGGCGGCGCTCGACCAACGTGTACCCGTATTGCCGTCGACGGCTGCCGTGGCGGGCGTGCCGCCGTTCTCCACCGACGATGCAGTGACGGGACGATTCAGCGCCAGGTTGGATGTTTGCGCGGCGGTGCTGTGCGCGACCACCAGGATCGCGGCGATCAGCGCGCAGCAGAGCACGCTGAAGATCGCGCGAGGGAGCAAGTGACGGCTCTGAGAGCTAAGCAATGATGACACCATTGTTCCTCCTACCGACGATGGACTCGGCTTCGTTGCCTGTGCTATAAGTTTGGCAGCTGCCGATCGCGGCTACCGCAGCGACTTTAAAGCCGAGCACGGTGCGGGGGGTGTTTCCGACGTTAAGACCGCAAGCTGGATGGAAGCGTACCATCCAGCTTGCGCATCTTCCCGAGATCGACTGGCCGGTGCTAGCGCTTCTGCCAGACCTCGACGTAATCGACCTCGACCACGCCGCCACCGGCGACGATGTTATCGACCGTGGACTGCTTCACGCCGAAGTAGGCGCAGCCCGCCGGCAGCGGATTGCCGGTGCAGCCGTTGTAGCCGGCGGGATACTCGCCGCCCAGCGCCAGGTTCAGGATCATGAACTTGGGATTGTCGTAGACCCACTGGCCGGAGTTGGCGATCACGTCGGCGCGCGTCACCGTGCGCACCACCACATCGTCGATCAGCCAGCGAATATAGGTCGGGTCCCACTCGACGGCATAGTTGTGGAACGTAGCGACCGTCTGGCCGGCGGGCAGGTCGTGGCGACCGCCAACCGAGCCCGCGCCCCAATAGCCAGGACCGTGCAGCGCGCCCGAAACCCAGTTCGAGTAGCCGATGTTCTCCATGATGTCAAGCTCGCCGGTGCCGGGCCAGCCGACCGTGTCGAGATCCTCGCCCATCATCCAGAAGGCCGGCCAGTAGCCATCGCCCACCGGCAGCTTCATGCGTGCGACGACCTTGCCGTAGGTGAACGACTTCAGGCCCTTGGAGAAGATGCGGCCCGAGGTGAACGGATAGCCGTTGACGGTTTCGCGACGGGCCGTGATCTTGAGCGTGCCGCCGTTGACCGCCACGTTGTTGGAGGTGTACTGCTGGACTTCGCCGTTAACATGCACGTTGTTGTCGTAGGCCCAGTTGGCAGTGCTGAGCGCCGTGCCGTCGAAGTTATCGACAAAGACGCGGGTGTAGGTGCCGCTCAGCGGCGACGGAGCGGGCGGATACGAGGCCGCCGCGCCGTTGCAGCCAATCACCTGCAGCTCAAAGATCGAGTAGCCATAGGCGGTGCCCTTGCGAGTCATGTTGACGCGCAGATAGCGGCCCGTCACCGCCGACGAGAAGGTCAAGTTATTCGTCAGCGCGGTGTTGTTGGTCACGGTGCGCACGGTGGTCCAGGTGGTGCGATCGTTCGAAGTCTGGATCTGGTAGTCGGCGGCCAGCGCGGCTTCCCAGAAGATGTTGACCTGCGTCACACGCGCCGACGTCGAGCCGAGATCGACATACAGCCAGGCGTTGGCCGGGCCGGACGGATACCA
>JAFAYS010000191.1 GCA_019240175.1 Chloroflexota bacterium
CTGACCTTCACGATCTTTGTTTTAGTTCCGGTGGTCTGGTCGTTTCTGATCTCGCTGCAAGATTATCGTCTGCGCGGCGAGAGCAAGTGGGTCGGCTTCGATAACTATGTCGAGGCCTTCACTACGCAGAGCGGCGTGTTTGTGACGGCCTTGGGCAACACGCTCTACTACACGCTGCTGACCGTCACCGCGAATATTTTTGTGGCCCTGATGCTTTCCAGCCTGATCCAGCCGCTCAACAAGTACGCGCAAACGTTTTTCCGAGCTGCCTACTACCTGCCCGCCGTCACCAGCGCGGTGATTATCGCGATGGTCTGGCGCTGGATGTATAACACCCAGTGGGGCTTTTTGAACTACCTGCTGAGCCTGGTTGGCATGGAGCCGGTGCGCTGGCTTTCTGATCCCAACATCGCGCTCAACAGCATCACGCTTTCGACGATCTTGACGGTTCCCGCGACCGGCGTGGTCTTGTTCAGCGCGGCGATGAGCGGCATTCCCAAAGATTTTTACGAGGCGGCGGAGCTTGACGGCGCGGGGCCGATCCGCAAATGGTGGAATATCACGCTGCCTTTGATCAAATCCACGACGCTCTACCTGGTCGTGCTCTACACGATCGCCAGCTTCGAGGTATTTGAAAAGGTTTTTGTGATGGTGCCCAGCGGCGTCGGCAACTCCACCCAGACGATTGTGACGCAGATCTACCAGAACGGCTTTCAGCAGTTCCGCTACGGCGTAGCTGCCGCACAGGCCTTTATTCTGTTCTTGATTATCGCGTCGGTGGCGGTGCTACAGTTCCGGTTTTTGCGCAGCGACGTGGAGTACTAGACGATGGCAGTTGCGACGAAATATGTCAGCCCAGGCCGTCGGCAGTGGAGCTGGCTGTCGATCCTGGCCTGGCTCACGCTGATCGTCACGGTGGTGATCTCGCTGTGGCCGATGTACTGGCTGTTTGTGACAGCGCTGACGCCGACCCGCGAAACGATCAAGGTGCCGCCGGATCTGATTCCGATCAACGGCAGTCTGGAAAACTTCCAGCGGCTTTTCTCGCAGGCGCGCAACTACTGGCGCTGGGGCTTGAACAGCCTGATCGTGGCGCTGTCGGTCACGCTGTTTCATATCTTTTTCGATACGCTGGCGGGCTATGCCTTTGCCAAGAAGCAGTTTCCGGGCAAGAACATCATGTTCTGGATCATCCTCAGCACGCTGATGATCCCGGCGCATGTCACGCTGGTGCCGCTCTATATCGTCACGCGCCAGCTGGGCCTGATCGATAGTTTGTGGGCGCTGATCCTGCCCGGCACCGCCGACGTTTTCGGCATCTTCCTGATGCGCCAGTACATCCAGACGCTGCCCTCGGAGCTTGAGGAGGCCGCGCGCATCGACGGATCGAGCGAGCCGGGCGTGTTCTGGCATGTGATCCTGCCGCTCTCGAAGCCGGCGCTCGGCGCGCTGGCGATCTTCACCTTTGTGCGTGTCTGGAACTCGTTTTTGTGGCCGCTGATCGTGCTGCAAAAAAGCATCAACTACACGCTGCCGGTGGGCGTCAGCAGCTTGCAAGGTGAGTTCAGCACCGATTACGGCCTGATCTTCGCGGGCGCGGCGCTGGCTGCCCTGCCGATGATCGTGTTTTTCCTGGTCTTCCAGCGCTACTTCCTGGAAGGCGTGCGCATGGGCGCGCTCAAAGGCTAGGCAGGAGCAACTATGCTGGTGATTGGGCTGATCTCGGGTACCTCGATCGACGCGATCGACGCCGCGCTGGTCGAGATCGAAAGCGACGACGAGACGCTTCAGGTTGCCGTGCGCGCCTTCACGATGCAGCCCTTTGATGAGGCGTTGCGTGAGCGCGTGCGCGGGCTGCTGCCGCCGGACACCGGCACGACCGCCGACGTTTGCGAGGTGAACGTGCTGCTAGGTGCGGCTTTCGCCGAGGCTGCGCGCGCGGTGGCGCAGGACGCCGGTGTGCCGCTCGCATCCGTCGATCTGATCGCCTCGCATGGCCAGACGGTGTATCACCAGGTCGCGCCGGGCTCGGTGCGCTCAACGCTACAGCTTGGATCGTCGGCGGTGATCGCGGAGCAGACCGGCTGCACGGTGGTCGCGGATTTTCGTCCGCGCGATATGGCGGTTGGTGGCGAGGGCGCGCCGCTGGTGCCGTATCTGGATCAGCTGCTGTTTACCGACCACGAAAAGCATCGCGCGCTGCAAAACATTGGCGGGATCGGCAATGTGACGCTGCTTTCGCCGCAGGGCGCTGCGTTAGCCTTT
>JAFAYS010000258.1 GCA_019240175.1 Chloroflexota bacterium
GCACCTCAGCCCGGCCCAGGCAGCCGAGGAATCACTGGCGGCCCAGCGTACACCGAAACAAAAAGCGGCTCGGAGTCGCGAGATGGGGGATACAAAATCGTTGGGCGGCATTGCGATTATCGGTATGGCTGGTCGCTTCCCAGGCGCACAGAACGTCGATCAGCTGTGGCAAAACCTTTGCGCCGGGCTTGAGTCGATCTCGTTTTTCTCCGACGAAGAGTTGCTCGCGGCGGGCGTCGATCCCGAGGTAATCAAGCTACCGAACTATGTTCCGGCACGCGGCGCGCTGGGCAATGCCGAATACTTCGACGCCGCGTTCTTTGGGCACAGCCCTCACGTCGCCGCGCTGATGGACCCTCAGCATCGCTTGTTTCTAGAGGTCGCCTGGACAGCGCTTGAGCACGCCGGCTACGATGCCGAGCGGTACGCAGGCCGGATTGGCGTATTCGGCGGCGAAAGCATGAACACCTACCTGCTCCACAACGTGCTGCCGCACATGCGCCTGGTCGCCTCAGTCGACAGTTTGCAGGCATCGATCGGCAATGATAAAGACAGCCTGACCACCGAAGTGGCGTACAAGCTCAACCTCACCGGGCCAAGCCTGACGATCCAGACCGCATCCTCAACCTCGCTGGTAGCCGCGCATGTCGCCTGCCAAAGCTTGTTGAACTATGAGTGCGACATGGGCCTGGCCGGCGGCGTCTCGATCCACTTCCCGGAAACAGCCGGCTACCTGTATCAGGAAGGCGGCGCGACCTCACCTGACGGTCACTGCCGGACCTTTGATGCCCAATCGGCGGGTTTTGTCAACGGCCACGGCGCTGGCATTGTGGTGCTGAAGCGCCTTGAGGATGCGATCGCGGACAACGACACGATCTACGCCGTGATTCGTGGCTCAGCCGTCAATAATGATGGCGCGGTTAAAGTCAGCTACATGGCTCCCAGCGTCGACGGGCAGGCCACCGTTATCGAGATGGCGCAGGCGGCGGCGGGCGTGGAGCCTGAGACGATCAGCTATGTCGAGGCGCATGGTACCGGCACCAAGCTTGGCGATCCGATCGAGATTGCCGCGCTGACACAGGCGTTTCGTGCCCAAACCGACAAGCGCAACTATTGTGCGATCGGCTCGATCAAGCCCAACATTGGGCATCTTGATACGGCGGCGGGTGTGGCCGGCTTGATCAAGGCCGCTCTGGCGCTGCGCCACGGCCAGATCCCGCCGAGCCTGCACTTCGAGCAGCCGAACCCGCAGATCGATTTTGCTAGCAGTCCGTTTTATGTCAATACGAAACTGACGGAGTGGCGCTCACATGGCGCGCCGCGCCGCGCCGGGGTCAGCTCGTTTGGCATGGGCGGCACCAACGCGCACGCCGTGCTTGAGGAGGCACCAGCGCGACAAGCATCGGATGCAGCGCGGCCATGGCAGCTGCTGACGCTTTCGGCCAAATCGGCCAGCGCGCTCGACCAGCAGACCGCCGAGCTGGCAGCTCACTTGGAGCAACATCCCGAGCTTAACCTTGCCGATGTGTCCTACACCCTGCATATGGGCCGACGGGCGTTTAACTACCGTCGCGCGCTGGTCTGCCACGATCTGGGCGATGCCGCGCAAGCGCTCGCCAGCAACGACCCTGAGCGCATCCTTTCCGCCTACCAGGAGCCCGGCGGACGCCCGGTGGTCTTCATGTTTTCCGGGCAGGGCGCGCAGTACGCGGGCATGGCTGCCGACCTGTATCGTGACGAGACAATCTTCCGCCAGGCACTCGATCAGTGTGCCGAGCTGCTGCTGCCAGTGATGAACGCGGACATCCGCTCGATCATCTTTGAAACACCGCGCGCCGAAGCTGCCGTGCTCGATCAAACGCAATACGCGCAGCCGGCGCTGTTCGCGATTGAGTACGCGCTGGCCCACCTTTGGATCAGCTGGGGCGTAAAGCCCAGCGCGATGATCGGTCACAGCGTTGGCGAATATGTCGCGGCGACGCTGGCCGGCGTCTTTTCGCTTGAGGATGCGCTGGCGCTGATCGCCGCGCGTGGCCGAATGATGCAAGCCATGCCGCCCGGCGCGATGCTGGCGATCCCGCTGCCCGAGTCCGACGTGCGCCCATTGCTGCACGCACAGGCTGGCGGGCAGCTCGCGATTGCGGCGATCAACGGCCCGGCGCTGTGCGTTGTGTCCGGTCCCACGAGCGCGGTTGAGGCTTTAGAGCACCAGCTGGTCGCGCGCGGGCTGAACTGTCGCCGCTTGCATACGTCGCACGCGTTTCACTCGGCGATGATGGACCCGATGCTGGCTCCTTTCGGCGAGCTGGTGCGGCGCACCACGCTCCGCCTACCGCACATGCCGTTTATCTCAAACGTTTCCGGCACGTGGATCACGCCCGAGCAGGCCACCGATCCGAGCTACTGGACGACGCATCTGCGCCAAACGGTGTGCTTCGCGGACGGGCTGGGCGAGCTGCTGCGCGATCCGCTAACGGTACTCTTGGAGATCGGACCAGGACAAACGCTGACAACCCTGGCGCGGCAGCATCCCGCCAAAACCAGCGAGCAGGTCGTGCTGAACTCGCTGCGGCATCCGCAGGACAAGCAGCCCGATCGCGCGTTCTTGCTGGGCATCCTGGCCAAACTCTGGCTGGCCGGTGTCGACATCGATGCCGCGCAGCTGTATGCCGGCCAGCAGCGCCAGCGCATCCCCCTGCCGACCTACCCCTTCGAGCGCCAGCGCTTCTGGTTGGAGCCGATCAAACTTACCGCCGCGTCTGGGGCCAGCCCGGCACCGCTCGCCAAGCACGCCGACCTGGCCGATTGGTTCTACCTGCCCTTCTGGAAGCCCACGCTGCTACCCACGCAGCCCGCACCCGCTGCCGCGTCTATGCGCTGGCTGGTCTTTGCCGATGAAGCGGGGCTGAGCGCCGAGCTTGTCAAACATTTGGAGCGGGGCGGACACCAGATCGTGGTTGTGCGTGCGGGCGTTGCCTTCGACCGCCTCGACGACCGGCTGTATGTGATCGATCCCCTCGCACGGCTGGACTACGATATGCTGCTGGCCGACCTCGATCGGCTGGCGCTGCTGCCGGATCGGATCGTCCATGCGTGGAGCGTCTCGCCCAGCACGAGCAACCAAACCACGGCTGCCGCATTTACGGCGGCGCAGCAGCGCGGCTTCAACAGCCTGCTCTCGCTGGCGCAGGCGCTGGGTGCTCAGCCAACCGTGCAGCCGATCCATCTCTTTGCGCTTTCTAGCGGCATGCAGTCTGTCGGTCGCGAGCTAGCCGGCAGCCCCGAAAAAACGACGTTGCTCGGGCTGTGTAAAGTTATTCCCCAGGAATACCCGCACTTAACCTGTCAAAGCCTTGACGTGGCCCTGCCGACTGACGAGTGGCAGACCGCAAAGCTGGCCGATCTCGTGTTCGCCGAGTGCCTGCGACCAACGCCTGGCAGTGTGCTGGCTTATCGCGACGGTCGGCGCTGGGAGCAAGCGTTCGAGCAGGTGCACCTTGAGCCGGGCAGCAGCCGAATCCGTCCCGGCGGCGTGTACATGATCACGGGCGGCTTCGGCGGCATTGGCCTGTCGTTAGCCCGGCACCTGGCGCGCACAGCCCAGACCAGGCTGGCACTGGTGGCGCGCACGGCCTTGCCCCCGCGTGATGAGTGGGCGATGTGGCTCAACACCGAGGACGGCGATCTCAGCCGACGCATCCGCGATATCCAGGAGCTGGAAGCACTCGGCGCGGAGGTGCTGGCAATTACCGCCGATGTCACACAGCCGGCGGAGCTGCGCGCGGCGCTCGAACAGATCGACGCACGCTTTGGGGCGCTGCATGGCGTGATCCACGCGGCTGGCCTGGTGCATAAATCGTTCTTCCAGGTAATTCAAGAAACGGATCAGGCCGCCTGTGAGCAGCACTTCCAGGCCAAAGCCTATGGCCCGATCGCGCTTGAGCAAGCACTGGCAGGACGGCAGCTCGACTTTTGTATGCTGCTCTCGTCGCTCTCAGCCGTGCTGGGCGGCCTCGGCTTCGCGGCCTACGCGGCAGGCAACTGCTTCATGGACAGCTTTGTGCAGCAGCATAATCAGCGCTCAGCCTCGCCGTGGGTGAGTGTGGACTGGGACGCCTGGGAGCTGACCGAAGCGCAGCGCCAGGGCCTGAGCACGCAGGAGCAATCCGCCGCGTTCG
>JAFAYS010000307.1 GCA_019240175.1 Chloroflexota bacterium
GCTGCAAACCGTCGGTGAGATGGTCAGCTATGCGCACTCGCTGTGCGCCGACGTCGAGTTCTCGCCCGAGGACGCGGGCCGCAGCGATCCCGAGTTCCTGTACGCCGTGCTGGCGACGGCGATCCGCGCGGGCGCGACCACGCTCAACATTCCCGACACCGTGGGCTACCTCACGCCCGAAGAGTACGGCGCGCTGATCAAAGGCATTCGTGAGCACGTGCCGGGCGCGGATCAGGTCACGATCTCCACACACTGCCACGACGACCTGGGCTTTGCCGTCGCCAACAGCCTGGCGGGCGTACGCAACGGCGCGCGGCAGGTCGAGTGCACGATCAACGGCATCGGCGAGCGGGCTGGCAACGCGGCGCTGGAAGAGATCGTCATGGCGCTGCACACGCGCCGGCAGTTCTACGGCGTCGGCACCAACATCGACACCACACAGATCGCGCGCAGCAGCCGCATGGTTAGCGCGGTCACCGGCCTGACGATCCAGCCCAACAAAGCGATCATCGGCGCGAACGCCTTTGCGCACGAGGCCGGCATCCACCAGGACGGCATGCTCAAAAATCACCTGACCTACGAGATCATGCGCCCCGAAACGATCGGACGCGACTCGACGCTGGTGCTGGGCAAGCACTCGGGCCGTCACGCCTTCCGCAAGCATCTTGAGCGCCTGGGCTACAGCCTGAACGATCAAGAGCTGCAGCTGGCCTTCGCCCGCTTCAAAGATCTGGCCGACAAAAAGAAAGTCGTGGACGATCGCGACATCGTGGCGCTGCTCGACGACCAGCTGCACCAGCCCGCGCCAATCTGGGAATTGGAACAGGTCCAGGTCTCGTGCGGCACCTCAGCGATCCCGACCGCCACCGTACGGCTGCGCGGCCCCGACGGCAAAACGCGCACCGACTCCGGCCAGGGCACCGGCCCGATCGACGCGGTGTACCGCGCGATCAACCGTGTGGTGGGCCAGGCCAACATCTTGACCGAATTTTCGATCCAGGCGATCACCGAGGGTATCGACGCCGTCGGCAACGTCACGATCCGTATCGAGGAAGGAGCCAGCAATGGCAATGGCAATGGTTATCATCGCGACGATGATCGCGATCAAGATGAGCCTGATGCTCGCAAGCCAACCTACAGCGGCCACGGCGTGCATACCGATATCATCGTCGCGGCGGCGCAGGCGTACATGGGCGCGCTGAACAAGTTGATCGCTACACGCCAGGAGCGGCTGCGCAACAAAGCCGCCAGCTACACCAACACCAGCGTGCCCGCCTACGCCGTCGATCTGTTCGGCAACTCCACGCTCGGGCACCACGAATGACCACGCTGGCGTATCTGGGGCCGCCCAGCACCTGGAGCGAGTCGGCGGCGCTGCTCTACGCGGGCCAGGATGCCAGGCTCCTGCCGATGGGCAGTATTCCCGCCGTCGTTTCGGCGGTGGAGACCGGGCTAGCCGAGCAGGGCGTGCTGCCGGTGGAAAACTCGCTGGAAGGCGCGGTTGGACTGACGCTCGACGTGCTGATCCACGAGACGGATCTGCCGATCGTGGCCGAGGTAGTGGTGCCGGTACAACATCTGCTGCTGGCCAGGCCCGAGATCAGCCTGGCCGACATCAAGGTGATCCGCTCGCATCCGCAGGCGCTGGCGCAGTGTCGCCGCTTTATCGAGCGCGTGCTGCCCAACGCCACCATGGCCGCCACGCTCAGCACCACGGCGGCAGTCGAAGAGGTGCTGCGTGAGCCCAACAGCGCCGCGATCGGCACGCCCCGCGCCGCCGATCTGTATCCCGTGCAGATCCTGGCGCGTAACATCCAGGACAAGCAGATCAACGAGACGCGCTTTTTGATCATCGCGCCGGATGCGGCCCCGCCGACAGGCAGCGACAAAACCTCGATCTGCTTTGCCGTGAAGCAGAACCAGCCCGGATCATTGATGGCGGTGCTGCACGAGTTTGCCGCCCGCAAGATCAACCTGGCCAAGCTTGAGTCGCGACCGGCGCGCGAGCAGCTCGGCCAGTATATTTTTCTCTGCGATCTCGAAGGTCATCGCGACGATCCGCCGATCGCCGAAGCACTTCAGCGGGTCGCGGCGATCACCGACGGCTTCAAGATCTTTGGCTCGTATCCCGTGTGGCGACGCGCATAGCCAATGACCATCGATGACCAATGACGGTTGGACACAGCGCGGTA
>JAFAYS010000345.1 GCA_019240175.1 Chloroflexota bacterium
CGATCGTCGCGCTCCTGACGATCATCGCCACGGCGGGAATGGTGCGCGCCGCACCACAGGCGCAAAGCCTCAGCTTCGAACCAACCTTCTACACCGCGTCGGCCTTCGACGAATCGCCGCCGCTGCGTGACCTGGAGGCTCAGACGACGATAACCGCAGGCGTTCAGGCACTAGCGCCTGAGCGCGGCCCGATCGTCGTAGATCGCGGCCACTCCGGCGACGGCGCGCTGGACGTGGCGAGCAGCGAGGCCGTCTCGATCCAGGCCATCCCCAGCCCGATTCGCACCTTTGAAGGCCTGCGCAACACAGATAATCCTGGCCTGGTCAATCCGCCCGATCCGGTGGGTGATGTCAGCCGCCAGCATTATGTCGAGATGACTAATCTATCGATGGCCGTGTACTCCAAGACCGGTACGCAGCTGCTGGGGCCGATTACGCTCGGCACGATCTGGCAGGGCTTTCCGATCGCAGACTGCGAAGATAACTCCGGCGATCCGATCGTGATCCATGACCAGTTTGCCAATCGCTGGATTTTGACGCAGTTCACCACGGCTGGCCCGATTTACTACAACTGCGTGGCGATCTCCAAGACCAACGATCCGACCGGCGCCTACTATCGCTACGCGTTCTCGTCCTTCGAGAACTTCCCGGACTATCCGAAGTACGGCGTATGGGTCAACTCATACCTGCTGACTACGCGCGAGTTCGGGCCGACGACGGAGTACGGCATCGGCGTGTACGCGCTGGAGCGCAACAAGATGCTCAACGGCAATCCCAACGCGCGCGTCGTGCGCTTCTTCCTCGACTCGGAGGAGATTCCGATCGCGCTGATCGGCGATGGGCTGCTGCCGCCGGATGTCGACGGAGGTCGCCGGCCACGCGATCTCGCGCCCGCGCCAATCGTCGGCACGCAAGACGATGATCATCCCTACGGCGCAACCTTCGACGCGCTCAACATCTTTGATCTGGTGGTGAACTGGAAGACGAATCCGGTCGCCTCGCTAACGCTGGCCGAGCAGCTACCGGTCGCCGAGTTCGACTCGGTCTTCCCCTGCGCGCCGACCTCGCGCGACTGCATCCCGCAGCCGGGCATCACCAGCCCCGACCAGAAGCTCGATATTCTTTCGTACCGGCAGCGACCAACCTGGCGGCTCGCCTACCGCAACTTCGAAGAATACGAGACGATGGTCACCAACCAGGCGGTCGAGGCGCGGCCCGGCATCGCCGGCGTGCGCTGGTACGAGATTCGCCGCAGCACAGCCGGCGACTATTCGCTCTATCAGCAGGGCACGTACGCACCTGAGGACGGCGTCCACCGCTGGATGGGCAGCATCGCGATGGACCGGAAAGGAAACATGGGGCTCGGCTACAGCGTTTCCAGCGAGACCGTTTATCCCGGCATTCGCTACACGGGCCGGCTGCGCAGCGATCCGCTGGGTACCATGCCGCAGGGCGAGGCCGTGCTGATCAACGGCTCCGGCTCGCAGCTGACCACCAACTCGCGCTGGGGCGACTACACCTCGATGAACATCGACCCCGCTGACGACTGCACTTTCTGGTACGTCAACGAGTACTACGAAACGACCTCGCTGGCGGGCTGGCAGACACGCATCGGCAGCTTCAAGTTCCCCGGCTGCTAGCGTTTCGGCCAAAACCCAGCCCACAAACAGGACCGGCGCGAGATTGCGCGCCGGTCCTCGCTTATCAAGCTACTGCGTCGCAGGCGGCTAGCCCGCGCCAAACATGATCGCGATATTTGACTGATCGTACTCGCAGATCAGCAGATTGAACAGATCGTTCTCGGTGATCATGCCGACCACATAGCCATCGTCCATCACCGGCACGCCGCCAATTTTGCGATCGCGCAGGATCATCGCGACTGTAACGATCGGCGTCTCGGGCGTCACCGTGATCACCTCGCGCGTCATGCAATCGCGCAGCGGCAGATCCGCCACGCGGTGATACAAATTATAGTCGCGCACATCCGTGGCGGGTGAGGCCGAGATACGGTTAATATCACCCTCGGTAATGATGCCGACCAGCGCGCCGCCGGCATTGACCACAGGCAGACGGCGAATCTGCTGTTCCTGAAGCAAGCGTCGGGCGGCGGGCAGCGTGGTCGTTTCGAGCGCCACGATCGCCGGAGTGGTCATCCAATCGCATACCAGTTCCATAAACAACCTCTCGGGGAACATCTGTTTTTCGGAGGCGGAAGCTCACGCTGCGCGCCGGTCTATCGTCAATGTACTCGAGAAGGCTCGCCGGCTGGGAGAACAAAGCGCAACCCGACGTTATGATTTATTCATGGTTCTCCGTCATGGCAGCACGACGAGCTTGCCGGTCGCGTTGTTGGCCTCCATGTCGACGTGCGCGGTAGCAATCTCGTCCAGTGTGTAGGTGCGATAGATCGGCACAGTCAAGCGACCAGCGGCGACGCCGTCGAGAAACGCTTGGAGCACGTCGGCGGGCAAGTCCGAGGCCTCGCCACCATAGGCGGTGAGCCGCACGCCACGTGGCAAATAGCCGATCGGATAAAAGTCCTTGACAATCCACTGGTTGCTCAGCAGGCCGCTGAAGCAGACGACGCCATGGATCGCAGTCGCGCGCAGTGTGTCGGGCAGCGTCGGCGTGCCAACCAGCTCAAGCGCAACCTCGACACCAGCCGGGATGATCTCCCGCACCTTTGGCGCAATCTCGCCGTCGTCGATGATCACATGGTCGACGCCAAGCGCGGTGAGCACGGCGGCGCGATCGGGTCGGCGTGTCGTAGAGATCACGGTGAGGCCGCGATCCTTGGCCAGCACAGCGGTCGCCATGCCCACCGACGAGGTGCCGCCGCGAATCAGCAGCGTTTGTCCCGGCTGCGCATCCAGGCCGACGGTCAATGAGCCGTAGGCGGTCTGCAACATCTCGGGCACCGCGCCGAGGATCGACCAATCCAGCGTGGAGTGAAACGGAATCACCTGCGCGGCGGGAACACAGGTATACTCGGCGTAGCCACCGTCGAAGGTGCGACCCATGCCGCCCATCATCGTGGCAACCTGCTGCCCAATGGGGAACTCACCACCCGGCGCGGCGGCGACAACGCCCGTCGCCTCGATGCCCGGCACGCGCGGGAACGTCACGCCCTCGGCCAGACCAAACCGCGTGTGCAGTTCGGAGCGGTTGACACCGAACGCTCGGACGCGGATCAGGACCCAGCCAGGACGCGGCTCGGGGATCGGCAGCTCACGGATCTGAAGCGCTTCCGGCGGTCCGGGTGCTTCCAGCACAACAGCGCGCATCGTCATTTGGGTCCTCCATCGTTGGTTGTGGCGAGCAGGCGCGTTACAAGATCGTGCAGGTGCCGCTGCTCATCCGGGCTCAGCGCGGCATCCAGCGCACTCGTCAGCTCAGCCTCGTAGGTCCGGCTAGCGTCGGCAAGCGTGCGAGTGCCATCGTCGGTAAGCGCAATTCGGCAGGCCCGGCGATCATCGGCATCCAACTCGCGGCGGATCAATCCGGCAGCCTCGACGCGATCCACAAGCTTACTCGTCGCGCCCTGTGTGATCCGTAGCGCTCCCGCTAGATCGCCAACCCGCAGGCTGCCCTCGCGGGAACGGGCGATGAAGTACAGCGTCTCGAAGGACGCCAGCGACAAGCTATGCGCCTGGCGCAGTCGGGTATCGATCCGGTTCCAAAGCTCGATCTCTAGCCGGATCAGGTCGCTGAGCCACTGGATACGGTTTGGCGATGTCACGCACGTCTCCAACCATAGTCGCTACATCAAATAAATATTCCTCGGAATATAATTCCAAGGAAAGTATAAGTCGATCGTAGCCGGTGGTCAAGTCTTTGAGCGAACAGTCAAACCGCCGATATAGATCCGTCGTAGCCCTGCGAGGATCTGCTCTGAGCTGTAGCCGCGCGTCTGCCGCTGAAACTGATACAGCGTCGGGTCCAGGGCTGCCAGCAGCGCATCCGCCGTATAGGTGCTATCAAGCGGCACAAGCGCATCCTCCGCGATAGCCTCTTGGAGCAAGCCGGCAATGATGTTGTGGCTTGTTACATAATAGGTCACACTGAACTTCCGCTCGCGCGGCTGGTCGGACGCAGTCGTCATGATCGCTGCCAGGAACGGCCCCTGCTCTTCGATGAAGGCAACGCACCGCGCGATCACGCGGTCCAGGCGCTGGATCGCTGGCGTTGCATCCGTAGCCTGCGCGTCTTCCTGCATGGCGTATAAGAGCTGCCGGATGCGCTCGTCAAGCAGATCGAGGATCAGCTCGCCCTTGTGCGCATAGCGACGGTAGAGCGTTCCCTGGCCAACGCCGGCGGCCTGCGCGATCTGGTGCATACTGACTGCCTCGATGCCGCGCTCAGCAAACAATTGCTGGGCCACTTCCAGAATGCGTCGATCAAAATCGGCGGCCTGGCGCCGCGCCGGTCGCTTACGCAGCGGCGTTCCCTGTTCACCACCCGACACGCTGACCATCTGTTCTTGCTGCTCGCCTTGTTTCAACGCACGCTCCCTCGTTCAAACACGTTATTGACAAGAGGACAATTGTCCTCTATCCTTTAGTTATTCAGGACAACTGTCCTGAATCAAAGATACGGGTTACCGTAATCTATGTCAAGCTGACACATGAAGGACTACCGATATGACAGCTCCTGCTCATCCAAGCCCGGACAACACGATCTTCAGCCTGTTTGCCGGCGATAATCCCGAGGTGATCGCCAATCCCTTTCCGACCGTCGCTCAGCTGCGGGCAATGGGGCCAGTGGTGCGCCTGCCGTTCCCGCTGTACGGCCTTGGTCAGGGCTGGGTCGTCACCCGCATGGAAGAGGTGATCCAGGTCCTGCGCGATCACGCGCGCTTTACCGTCGATCCGCGCTCGATCGGCGGGCATGACGCCTTTGCCACCAGAGGTGCCGGGTCCGATGCGCCCACAACGTTCTTTGACACAAACTCGATGCTGCGGGTGGATGAGCCGGACCATCGGCGGCTGCGCGCGCTGGTGTCCAAAGCCTTCACGCCGCGCTACATGGAGAGCTTGCGGCCACGCGTGCAGGAGATCGCCGACGCGCTGCTCGATCGCGTGCAGGAGCAGGGCCAGATGGATCTAGTCAAAGACTACGCTGCGCCCCTGCCGATCAATGTGATCTCGGAGATGCTCGGCGTGCCCGAAGCCGACCGCCCGCAGATTCATACTTGGTCGACGATCCTGGCGCGTGGATTGGTGGCAGGCCATCCCGATCCCGAGGTGCTGGCGAGCCTGCAAGCCTTTGGTACCTACACGGCCCAGCTCGTCGCCGTGAAACGCCGCCAACCCGCCGACGACTTGATCAGCCAGTTGATCGCGATCGAGGCGGAAGGCGATCGGCTGAGCGAGTCCGAACTGCTGTCGATGATCACGCTGCTGATCTTCGCCGGCCATGAAACCACCTCGAATCTGATTGCCACGGGAGCATTGCTGCTGCTGGATCATCCCACGCAGCTAGCGAAGCTCACGGCCAATCTGGATCTGGTGCCGTCGGCGGTGGAAGAGCTGCTGCGCTTCGATGGGCCGGCCTACATGACCGGGCCGCGCTTTGCCACCCAGGATACCGAGCTTGCCGGCCAGTCGATCAAGCAAGGCGAGCTGGTGCTGCCGGTCTTGATCTCGGCCAATCACGACGAGACGCAATTTTCGCAGCCCGAAGATCTTGACGTGGCCCGCTCGATCCAGCGCCACATGGCCTTTGGCCAGGGCATCCACATGTGCTTAGGCGCACCGCTAGCGCGCGTCGAAGGCACGATCGCTTTTACAACCCTGCTCAAGCGCATGCCAAAGCTGCGGCTCGCCGTGCCGCGCGATCAGATTACCTGGCACTTTAATCTCAACTCGCGCAGTTTGGCCAGCCTACCTGTAGAGTTTTAATCGGGGAAGAACAAAGTCGGTGTCAGGCCCAGCAACTGCCGGAGCAGTTATCCCAGACGATCGTAAAGATCGGCCTGCTGGACCTGCGCCGCCTGATGCGCGGCAAAGCGATCGGGATTGGGGGTAAGCGTCTCGCCCAGAGCGGCAGGGATGGACGCCAGATTGTCGATGTGACCCAGCGATCGCAGAGCCAGCAGGGCCACGCCGCGACTCGTGGTCTCGGCTTCGGCGCTCAGCACGAGCGGCAGACCCAGCGCGTCCGCGATCAGCTGTGACCAGGATGGGACATGGCGTAGCGCGCCGCCGCTTGCGATAATCGTCGGCGTGCCGGGAGCAGCCGTGCGCAGCAGCGTAGCGATACGCGCCCAGCGATAGGTCACGCCTTCCAGCGCCGCCCGCGCAATGTCGAGCGCAGAGGTCGTGATCGAGATGCCGTCGATCGTCGCGCGCACATCGCCGCGCCAGCCGGGACCGCGCTCACCGACAATAAACGGTAGCACCGTCAGGCCGTGCTCCGCGCCCTT
>JAFAYS010000734.1 GCA_019240175.1 Chloroflexota bacterium
GCAGTCGTCCGGCAGCTACACGCCGCAGCAGAGCGCGCCCGACCAGACGAGCTACACGCCGCAGCAGAGCTACACCTCGCAGTACGGCTCCTCGGCTGATCCGACCTACAGCTCGCAGGCCGGCACCTCGCAGGCACCGCAATTCACGGGTCGCTCCTACGATCTGCCGGAAAGCAACGATCTGTCTGGCAGCGGCTTGCCCAACTCTAGCTCGGTTGGCGGTGTGCCAGCCGTCGGCGAGACGCCGTATGCCTGCCCGAACTGCGGACACAGCATTCCCAACAACGCGGCCTTCTGCCCGAACTGCGGCTCCAAGATCACGCAGGTCTAAGCTCAAACCTGGGCATCAACGATCAGCGCAGCGCTTCGAGTGCTGCGCTGTTGTTTTTCAGGCTTCCGGCTCGCGCTGCTGGCGCAGATAATCGCGCACCATGGCCTGCGCCCACTGCCAGAGCGCCTGCGCGTGCTGAGGACGGGAAAGCGCATACAGGTTGTAGCGCTCGCTGCTCGACGAGGTAAAGCGCAACGCCAGCGGATCTTTGCTGCCGTCAAGTGCCAGCAGCACAGCCTCGCCGCCCCAGCTACACTGATGCACCTCGTAGCCCCGGCCACGCAGCGCGGCGCTCACCTGGGCGACGACCGCCACCAGCCGATCCGCCTGCACGTAGCCATACACAATATTCTGCTCGGGAGGCCGTCGCGGGAGTAGCTTCACGCCGTGCAGCGCGTCAAGAATAGCTGTCAGGTGCGTATCCATGATCATCGCCTCGCAGCCTTAACACCGTGACAGTTTATTCTACCTACTATTTCGAGTAGTAACAAATCACAGCAGCCTAGGTCTCGCTGCGATTGACGCTGGCCGCCGCAGAAAAGCCTTCGGGATAGCGGGCACGCAGCTTGGCGACGTTTTGCTCGGCAATCGCGTCGAAGCTCAGGCCGCAGCTATCCGCCAGCATCGCGACATACCACAGCACATCGCCTAGCTCCTTGGCCAGCGCCGCTCGATCCAGCGCATGACCATGAAACAGATGCTTTTTGATCGCCTCGCTGCACTCGCCGGCCTCGCCAACCAGGCCCAGCGCAGTCATCGCCAGGCGCTCGCGCTCGGCGAGATCCTGGCTCAGGGTGCGACGAGCCAAATCCTGGTATTCGTCGAAATTCATCCATCGATCCTTTCGGCAAGCAGCGCGCGACGAGCACGCCAATGATCGCCGAGCTGAGGCAGCACCGCGCCGCCGAGAATACAGGCCATCCCCAGCAGCTGAAGCCCATCCAGCCATTGGTTGAGCAGCAGACCCGAGAGCAGCGCCGCGCAGGGAACTTCTAGCATGACAACGGTTCCGACCACGCCTGCCGGCAGCGAGCGTAGCGCCAGGTTGTACATGATATAGCCACCGAGCGTCGGCCCGATGCCCAGAAAGCAGAGCACCAGCCACGGCCAGGGCGTCGAGCCGACCGCGAAAACCGTCGATGGGCGCTGCATGAGCGCCAGCACCAGCGTGCCGAAGAACATGGTCCAGGTGAGCGCGATCCAGGGATGCGTGTTGCGCAGCGTGCGCTGGCTAAACAGCGTGTAGCCCGCCTGCGTCAACGCCGTGCCGAGGCCGCACGCCACGCCCAGCCAGTTCAGCCTGAGCACCTCGGGATTGTACGCCTCGACCGCCAGCACACAGCCGATAAAGGCCAGGCCGAGGCCCAGGATCGCGCTGCGGGTGGGACGCTCTCGCCACAGTAGCCAGGCCCCGACGATCGTAAAGGCCGGAAACAAATAAATCAGCACAACTGCCAGCGCCGAGCCGTTGAGCGCCACGGAGAAGACCCACAGCGCGTGGTAGACGCCGATGAACAATCCGCCGGCGATCGCGAAGCGCAGCAGATCGCGGCGCGCAGGCAGCGTGAACCGGCGCAGCGTTATGGGCAGCAGCACCAGCACCACAAAGAAATCGCGCCAGAAGATCAGCGCCAGCTGCGGCACGTGATACACGTTCAGCAGATAGTCGATGCCGGGCGCGGTAAACGACCAGAGCATCGCGGCGAGCACTGTGAGCAAAAAGCCGGTCCGGCGTGAAGCAGGCGTGTGTGTCTTCAAAGCCAGGTGATTGTATCGGCACTCGGATCGATCGTCAATCCGCAGCCGCTCGCGCGTTTTGCGATGGAGGCAGATCAGGTATCATGGCGGGATACAATTCTACTTAGGAGTCATTCGTTATGACAACGCAACCACTACATATTATTTTGATGGGCGCTCCCGGCGCGGGAAAATCCACCCAATCGCGTATGCTCAAAGCCCGCTATCAGATGAACGTGCTGGCAACCGGTCAGATGTTGCGCGATGAAGTTACTAAGCAGACGGCGCTGGGCCTGCTGGCCGATTCCTATTTTCAGCGCGGCACGCTGCTGCCCGACGACGTGATGATCGCGGTGATCACCGAGCGGCTGATCCATCTGACCAAAAACCAGAGCTTTCTGCTCGACGGCTTTCCGCGCACAGTTGTGCAGGCTGAGGCGCTAGATCAGCTGATGCAGCGGCAAGGCGACGCGATCGACGCCGTGATCTCGCTTAGCCTCAGCGATCAAGAGGCCGTGCGACGGCTGGGTGGTCGGCGCATGTGCGAAGGCCTGGGCGAGCCCTTCCCGCTCCACATCGACGACAAGACCAGCGTCGAGGCCTGCGTGCGGCTGGGCGGTCGTCTCGTCACACGACCCGACGACGAGCCGCACGTGATTCTGGAGCGTCTGCGCGTCTACGAGGAAGAGACCGCACCGCTGCTGGACTACTACCAGCACCAGGGGCTGCTGCATACGATCTCAGCCGAGGGCAAGCCGGAGTCGGTGCAGGAGCAGATCGTGCAGGTGCTGGACGGGATCTAGAAGAACCTAACGAAAGAACAAAGAACAAAGAACAAAGAACAAAAGCAAGTACCAAAATCCTCTTCTCCTGTCGCAACGGGAGAAGGGGTGCCCGAAGGGCGGGGATGAGGGCCGTACATAAGCCCTGTTGTTCCATCTTCAAGAGCTTGCGCCAGCGTGCTATACTCGCAGAAGGCCCATCTTTCCATTCTGCAACATCCTGCTGTCAGCATTCGTACTGTATTGAGCGTTCCCTATAAGAACTCGATACAAGGAGTAATCTACCTATGCAATGCTCTACCTGCGGTGCCTCTGTACAGCCCGGCATGAAATTTTGTACCAAATGCGGCACGCCCGTAACCACCAACGAGCCGATCGCCTCAAGCGTAGCCGCGACCGGCCCCACAACTCTGCTGAGCGGCGATGCCGGCTCGTTCCAGAGTCAGGCCGGCCAGCGCCTGGATCTGCCCGATCCGAAAGTGGTTGCCAGCGGCGAAGGCAAGACCGGCATGGACTATCAGATTGTCGGCACAACCATGCAGGCTGTGATTATTCAGCTTGAGCCCGGCCAGACGATCTACTCTGAAACCGGCGGCATGGCCTGGATGAGCGGCAACGTGACCATGAATACCAACGCCGGCGGCGGCGGTGGTGGGCTCGGCGGCATGCTCGGCGGCATGGTCAAGCGCGCGATCTCGGGCGAGTCGCTCTTTATCGTCGATTACACCGTGCAGGGCGGTCGTGGCCTGGTAGCGTTTGCCTCGGAGTTTCCCGGCAAGATCGTTCCGCTGCACCTCGGGCCCGGCCAGTCGATGATTATGCAGCGCGACGCCTTTATGTGCGCTGAAAAAACCGTGCAGCTTGAGATGCATTTCCGCCGCAACCTCGGCGCGGGCTTCTTCGGCGGCGAAGGCTTTATTATGCAGCGCGCAACCGGCCCAGGCGTGGTTTTCGCGGAGCTCGACGGCGAGATCGTTGAGTACACGCTGGAAGCCGGGCAGGTGCTCAAGGTCGATACCGGCCACGTCGCGATGCTTGAGCCCACGGTCCAGTTCGACGTCGAGATGGTGCGCGGCTTCAAGAACATCCTCTTCGGCGGCGAAGGTCTCTTCCTGGCAAC
>JAFAYS010000879.1 GCA_019240175.1 Chloroflexota bacterium
CGTCACCACCACAGATCGGCCAGCCGGCATTACCCAGGGCACCACCTGCTGCTTCGCCCAATTTACCGCCGATTGCCGCGCCCAGGTAGGCGAAGACGACGATCGTGAGCGCTTCTAACAAGAATGTGCCGGCGGCAAGCAGCGCCAGGCCCGTGGTCCCAGCACCGCCAACCGCCAGCGCCCCGATCAGCGCGATCGCCAGGACTCTCGCCTTAGCGGCGGTCTTGATATAGGTCATCGCTGCGGGAAAGCCGATGCCGGCCTGGATCAACTCGTCGAGCAGCAGGCCGTTGAGGACATCGCCGCAGGTATTGAGCAGCCCTTCCACGAACTCGCCGAGCAGCATCGCCAGGAAGATCGTCACAGCGGCGGCAATTGTGGCGCTCCTGGTGAGCGTCAACACATACTCGAACACACCATGACGGCCATCCTCCAACACGCCGATCGTGCGGCCAGTCGTGCTATTAATGCGCCACCAGGCAACCGTCGTCTGGCCGTTGACCTGCACCATGCTGCGCGGCACGACCACCACATTGCCTTGCCGAACATCTTTGGTGATATTCGCCTTGGCCAGCGGCGACAGGCTGAGCCGATCGAGATCGTCCAGATTCTGTGCCGTGATCGTGACCAGCTCAATATTCTGGGCGGCGGCGGCATCCAGGATCGTCGGCACGCCCACCGCATCCTTGCCGGAGAAAATCTTCATCACCGCCGCTTCAGCCTCGGTCTGGGCGATACCGAGCGTCATCTGAAAGGCGATCGCAGCGCCGGCATTTTGTCCAGGCGCGGCCACCATACGATACTCATCCCGCAGCAGGTCCAGCGAGCTATCGATCTTCGAGGGCTTCTGCTCCGCATCGTGGCGCGTGATCGTGCTGGCCAGCGTCAGGCGTGGGCTGGTTGTGTAGGCACGCACCAGCGTCGCCTCGCCTAGCTGCGCCACGTCGTCTTCGATGGTCGCCATCACCAGCAATTTCGCCGCGTTGGCTTTGTGAGTCGTTTCCTTGGCAGCTTCGGTCAGCGGACGCAGCCGGGACTGTTCTTCCGGCGAAAGATTGGTTTTGCTGAGCAGATCACTGTATTCGCCGCGCAGAGCCATCAAGGTCTTTGTCGACGACATTAGGTCGCGCAGTGTGGACTGCATGTAGCGCGGATCGATATGGCTGGTCGCGACCAATGTCGTGATCGCATCGAACTCCGAGACGCTGGGATTGTTGCCGCCGCTGCTGGTCACACTCACGGTTCCGCCAGACTGACGGGCAGCCGCGCCGATTTTGTCGAAGACCTCACGCGAGGATGTTTCGACCTTACCGTCGGGATCGCGGATCTCGAAGGTAAGCCACTCGCCGGTGATCTGCCGCGAGCCGAGTGGAAAGTTCGTCAGCAGTTCCTGGAAAGATTGCTGCTGGATCGTCTGGTCGCCCACGGTGAGGTACGGCTTGTACATGTGCTCCGTCACCGAGAACACCAGACCGCCCTGCCCGTTGGTCGTCACTGCATGGCGCAGCGAGACCGGCTTACCCACCAGCTCCAGCGCGTTAAAAGTCTGCGACAGCGGGTAGGAGTAGGCCAGCCCGCTCGATCCGATGTTCAAGGGGTGATATTCTTCCACCTTGACTTTCAGCGTAACTTTGTGCCGCAGAGCGTCGGGCACCTCGGCGATCCGATCGGTGCCGTCCCGCGCAACATCACCCGCCGCAACAATCTGCTGGCCGATGGCTGCCGACGCGAAGCTGGGATCGAGATTGCGCCAGCCCTGGCCGGGCAGATACGCCTCCACCCACCAGTGGTCCTGCGCCTCCGCCAGCAACTGCGCATCGTTGGCAGGATCGCTGCGGGTGACGCCCGCCGGAACATGGCCGAGCGACCCGGCGGAGTCGGGGAACATCGCCAGGATCAGCTGCTGGGCCTGGGCTTTGCTCAACGAGCCATGGCGATAGCGCGCCGGCACGCCGCTTGCGCGCAGCATCGCGATCAGCAGGTTGGCTTTATCCAACGCGTTGCCGGCCTCGCCCCACAGCGTGCCGCGTGTGCCGCGCAGCGAGCCTTTGTAGGCCTCGTAGTCAAGCGACTGCACATACGCGAACAGCCGCGCTGGGTCTTGCCCGATCTCGGCGGCCTTCGCCAGCATAAACGTATCGTGAGTATCTGCATCGATCGTGCGTTTGAGCCAGTCGCCAATCGGCTCGCCGTCGATCACCTCGGGCAGCAAGCGCACCGGCGAGGCCTGATCCTTCACATCGCGGCCACCCAGCGTGCCCCACACATGCGCGCCGGTATCCAGATCGATCGTCTGGGCGGCTGAGGTCGGCACGCGCAGCGTCAGCGTCATGGTCACGCTGCCCGAAGCCGGCACATCGCCCACGTTCCACATGTAGATCGCATCCTGACGGTCCGGCGCGATCGACGACTCTACAAACGTAGCCGAGCTCAACAGCTGGTCGGTGAGCATCACGTTGCGAATCGTGTTCGGATCGTTGGCCGGATCGGTCCCCGCGAGGTCGTCGAGTGTCTCGGTGATCGTGGCCGAGGCGTCAAGCTGGGGCGCAAAGCTGCTGGGCCGGTTGTTCGTCACCGCAAATGTGACCTTGAGCAGGCCCTGAGTAGCATCTACCGCCCGGTAGGCCGACTGCACACGCGCGATCGACAGCGGCTGATCAAGCGCCGCCGTCTCATGCTCAATCTCTGGCTGGAGCACACCCTGGCTCATCAGCATGGTGCCAGGCGCGCCGTTGGGGCCGTTAAAGCCCAGGTTCGCCAGATCATTCGGCTGGTAGGGTAAGCCCGACAGCTCAAGCGCTTCCGTCAGCCGCGTGCGAATCGCGCTTTGGCTGGCAGCGCTCGGCGCTTCCGCCCTGGTCGGGGCGCTGGCGACGGTTCCGCGTGCCAGGGCGCTCTTGGGCGGTAGCGCCATGCCGAAGATGGCAACCGTCAGGATCAGGGCGACAATTTGGTAGAGCCCGCTGCGTGTGAAGGTTCGGTACTGCATGTGGAGGCCTTTAGGGTTAAAAAAGCGAGAACCGGCTCGGACGGGGATGGGCGAACTGTTTGCGTTGTTCGGGATTGGGCACCTGGCGCGTAGCCCAGCGGCTGCCGACAAAGCTGGCGGCCATCAGCACGCTAGCCTGGATGAGGCCGACGACGATTCGCCCGTCGACAGCTCCATCGATGACAACCAGCAGCGCGATTGCGCTATTTTCAAAGCAGCTCCAGCTATTTCCGGTCGCGACCACGCGAGCAATACCAAAGGCAAGACCGCTGCTCACCGTGATCACGAGGACGATTGCAAAAAGACCGGGAAGATTCCTGCCGAGGAACGGCACAAAGGTACAGATCAAGCTGCTGGGAAGACCGAGGGTAACACTTCCGCTCAAGGTCATGCCTAAGATCATGCTGGTGATGATCGCGGCACCGAAACCGAGGCCGGCGCGGACGAAGAGCCACCAGCGCAGCGGATTAGCCGGGCTACCATCGCGCAGCCAGCCTATGCCGCTGTACAAGGCCACGTTCAGCACCACCGCGATCACGGCTGTGCCCAGCAGCGCCTGCACTGTCAGCGCGCGGCGTCGGCGTGGCTCGTCCAGCAAAGGCCGCACAGATTGCCAGTACCACCGCTGGTCGACCCAGACAGCGTACACAATGCGGAGCCACTGACCGGGCCACCACCAATACGGCAAGGTATTGATTTCGGTGTTGCGCATACATCAACCTTTGCTGGCATATCCCGCAGCTGTGACAGGACATGCTCCCGCAGCATGGCGGCGCGACGACAACCTTCGCGGAGAAGGTGCAGACCATCGCGATAGAAAACAGGATTAATCAGCGGAATAGTGACAATCGGTGAACCGACGCCAAGCCATTGATTGCTTCGTGCTGCCAGGCCTGTTTATAGACCAGGAGGATCAAGGGCTCGGGCAACCGGCACGACAAGCCGCGCTCTACGCTTCCGGCGCAGAGCACAACCACGTCTGGTGTGGTACCCATAGCGAGTAAGCGCACACCACGGACTCAGGCTGTGACCGGCGCGGCTCCGAGGCGGGGCCGTCGCGTGGTCCAGCATCAATGAAGATCTAAAATCGTGTTATGTTTTACCGATGTATTGAGTTTGTGGGCAAAAGACAACCCACAACGACGCTATGACAGGAATGCGGCGGCATCACAAAAGAGGTGTTTGGATGCGCGCTGTTTACTTAAACGATCATCTTCACCAAAAGTTACGGTGCATTTACCTATCTTTCGAGTGTGTTTTTGCCCAGCCTGGTTTCGCTATACGCCAACGCGCATCGATAAACGGTAGCCGCCTATGAGGCCGCGCAAGTTGTATAGACCACTCGCATAATCCAGCGCTGCGACACGCACCATCACGGCAAGGAACGCGTTCCGCCGCGGCTCGATTT
The DNA here is from genome assembly GCA_019240175.1 of Chloroflexota bacterium. Lineage (GTDB taxonomy): Bacteria > Chloroflexota > Chloroflexia > Chloroflexales > Kallotenuaceae > LB3-1. Next base: position 4,398 of record JAFAYS010000879.1, read on the forward strand.
CATCCTCCATGGCTGCTTTCCTGCGTGTCACACGTGAGCGCTTACTCTTGATAGCCGCGCAGCCAGGCGATCGCCTCGGCCTCGTCGGTAAAAAGCTTGGTCGGCACGCTGCTCTTGACGATTACCAGAAAAAAGTTGGCGATCAGCTTACTGACCCGCGACTCGACTACCAGCGCCGCCGCCGTCCCAATCTGCGCGGCCTCTGGGCTGCCGTACACCTGGCGGGCATCGCGATCTTGCGCCTGCATCTGACGAATATCGACCAGGATCGGATAACGCCGTCCTCTGGCTAGCTCGCCACAGGCCCGCAGCGTGGCCTGCGCATCCTCCAACGATTCTTCCGCACCTGCCGCGATCTTGACATGCATAATCCCGTCTTCGCGTAGGGTGACGGTGCTGATACGCGTGTGTTTGGTTTGCAGATTCATACCCTAGAGCGCTTCCTCCTGGTGTGTGTCTACATGGATGATGGATTGATCACGCGCGGATACGACCAGATCGTCGGCGATCGGCCAGGCGTGCAGTCAGTACATGAGGTAGCTGTAGAAATGTATCCCTCAAGCGGTAGTACGCAGTGTAAACGTGGTTGCGCCGATCGGCTGAGACGGTGGGCTGAGGAACGAACCGTCCATTCAGAAACCTTTCAGCACCCTGCGATCATAACGTTGATTCAGAAAATCGGCAAGTGGAGCGGATGCAGCACTTGTACCGCTGTGCGCTAGCTGAATGTCTCAGCTTCACATTAGATCAAGCTGCTTAACATCACAGGTATCACTGCTATACAGCTGACGCTGGCCCGCGCAAACCCTGGTATGATGGTGGAGACTTTGTGCGGCTGCCAGTCGCTCGCGATCTGCACCTACCTACTATGACAGCTCGATCTTTGCGCACCAGCGATCTCGCGCAGGCGCTCGGCGTGCATCCCAACACCATTCGGCTCTATGAGACGCGCGGCTTCCTGCCTGCGATTCCACGCGCCGCCAACGGCTATCGTCAGTACAGCGCGCTGCATCTTGAGCAGGCGCGGCTGGCGCATCTTGCGCTATGGTGGCCCTACCTTGGCGACAAAGCCCTGCTGCTGAGGCTGGTGCAGAGCGCTGCCGGCGGCGACCTGGGCATGGCGATGGAGCTGGCATATCAGCATCTGGCGCGGGTGCGGGTGGAGCGAACCTTTGCCGAGTCGGCGATCGAGTTCCTCGAACGTTGGGCCGCCGGGTATTTGCTGGAAGCACCGCGCCAGCAGGTGCACATTCGCAAAGCTGCCGAGCATTTGCAGGTCACGGTCGATATGCTGCGCAACTGGGAGCGCAACGGCCTGATCGCTGTGCCGCGCGACCCGACGAATCACTATCGCCTGTATGGCACCGCCGAGTTCGGACGCCTGCGCGTCATTCGCACGCTGGTGCAGTCCGGCTATAGCCTGATGGCGATTCTGCGCATGCTGCAACACTTCGACGCGGGCGAGACCCATAATCTGCGCGGCGCGCTGGAGCTGCCGCCCGACGATGAGCATCTGCTGACGATCGCCGATCGCTGGCTTTCGACGCTGCTTGAGCAGGAGCAGCGCGCGCAGGCGTTGATCCGGCAGATCGGCGTGATGATCGAGCTGGCTCACGCGCGCTAGCCACAGCTTGACTACGCAAACCCTCCACGTACACACCAGCCCGCTATGATGGACGTGCTTATGCAACGCAACCAAAGGAGGAAGCATGACGATCCTGGTGACTGGCGCAACCGGAAATGTTGGACGGCTGGTTGTCGATGAGCTGGTGGCCGCCGGCGCAAAGGTGCGCGCCCTGACCAATAATCCACGCAAAGCGGCGCTGCCCGCCGAGGTTGAGGTCGTGGAAGGCTACCTTGGCCGCATCGGAACGCTGCCCGCCGCGCTGGAAGGTGTCGAGACACTCTACCTTGCGCCGCTACCACGCACGGTGCGTGAGGTCGTGCGGCTGGCCCGAGCTGCGGGCGTGCAGCGCATCGTCGATCTGTCATCGTCCAACGCCGACGATGAGGCCGCCGGCGATCAGAGCGGTTGGCACTACTACGCGGTCGAGAAAGCTGTGGAAGACTCGGGCATTGCCTGGACGCATCTACGACCCGGCGAGTTCATGACCAACACTTTTGCCTGGGCTGAGCAGATTCGTACGACCGGCGTGGTGCGCGCCCCACACGCCAACGGCGCGACCGCGATCATCGCGCTGGAAGACATCGCGGCGGTCGCGGCGCGGGTGCTGTTGGAAGATGGACACATCGGCCAGAAATACGAGCTAACGGGGCCGGAGGCCGTCAAGCGCAAAGATCTGGCCCGGCAGATCGGCGAAGCGATCGGGCGCGAGGTCAGGTTCGAGGAGCAGACCCGCGAAGAAGCGCTGGCCGAGCTTACCCCGACGATGGGCGAGTGGGCCGCCTGGTATGTCGACGGCATCGGTCAGTTGGTGGAGCATCCGCAGCCTGTGCAGCCCACCGTCGCCACGATCACGGGCCGCCCCGCGACGACGTTCGCGCAGTGGGCCGCCAGGCACGCCGACGCGTTTCGCTAGCTTTTGTGCCGAATCTTGAGCAGCGCGATCTTGGTGGCGTGGTTGAAAGGAGCCGGATCGGTGATCGGCGTGGCCACGGTGGTCTCGGGAAAACCGGCGCAGTCGGCGGGCACCGGAATTGTGCCTTCGATCGCAACATAGCCGTCGTGGCACAGCGACTCTAGCGCCTGCATGTAGTCCTGGCCGCTGAAAAAGAGCGCGTTGTTGATCGCGACGATCGTGCCGCCATCCGTCACCAGCGGACGGACCTTGTTGATCAGCCGCGTCACATTCTGGGCCAGATCGACCACGCCGCGATCCGTTGCCGCGAAGAAAGGCGGATCGATAAACACACAGTCGAAGCGCTCGCCGGCACGCTTGAGCCGGTTGATCAGCGGCCAAAAATCGCCGGTCATAAATTCCGGCTTGCGAATCGGAAAGCCGTTCAGCGTGTACGAGGTTTTGGCGACGTTCAAAAAGCGGCGATTCAGATCGAGCTGCGCCACGCGGCTGGCACCGCCGCCGTAGGCTGCCACGCCCAGGCTGCCGGTGTAAGCAAAGGTGTTGAGCACGCTTTTGTCGCGCAGATACCGGATCGCCCACTCGCGCAGGTTACGCGTGTCCAGGTAAAAGCTGGCGTCGCGGTTCATCGTCAGCTCAAGCGCATACCACACGCCATGCTCGCGAATCCGCCGGTCGACGGACTCGCCGAAGATCAGCACGCCCTGTTTTTCGCCGTCGGTCGCGCCGTGCCGCGTCTTGACCACGATCGCGCGCAGCCAGGGCAGCCGCTCATGCAATACCTGCTGCGCCGCCGCGATCAGCGCCTGGCCGGCTGCCGGCGGATCGGCGTAGTTGTGCAGCACAATCGTGGTTGCGTATAGATCCACGACCAGATCGGGACAGCCTTCCAGGAAGCCGTTGAAGAGGCGCAGCGCCGTTTCGTGCCGGGCGTCGAAAGCTGGCTCACGGGCCGTGATCGCGCGATGCAGCAGGGCCGCGACTGGCTCGGTTGTCATTGATTCCTCATTTCGTCCAATCCTTCTCTCAGGCAGGATCTCAGTTTCTCAGGATCGTCAGCGATCTATAACCACTATACCAAGTCGTAGCCATTCGTTTGGCAGCAGGCAGCCGGTATGGTTATACGCATCCAGGAAAACATTTCCTGCTCGTTCCCGAAGCCATAGAAGAAGGATGAAACGCAATGTCCCCCCAACCGAATCTCAAACGCGGCCTGATCGTCGCGCTGCTGGGTACTGTCCTCACCGCCTGCGGCACGCCCGATGGAGTATTTCAGTCGGCTGGCAATCTTCCACCGACACGCCAGCCGGTTGTTACGCAGACCGCTCAGCCCGCAAGCTTCACGCCAACACCGCAGATCGTTGTCGCCACGCCCACGCCGATCAGCGGATCGGGCTTGCCCACGGTCACACCGCAGCCTGCCGCCCAGCCGATCCTCGGCTTTAGCCCGCAGTCGGGCTCGCCCGGCAGCGTGATCTCGGTTTTTGGCTCGGGCTACACACCCGCCGCGCCGGTCAAGGTGCGGCTTGGTCTGCCGCAGCCGATGGGCGAGGTACTGGTAAGCGCCGTTCCCGATGGAGATGGTCGCTGGAATACGACCCTGACGATGCCGGCCAGCCTGCCCTCCGGCGATCGCATTCCGAGCGGCAAGCTGTACCTGGTGGCGATGGACGATCAGAATGTTGCGCTCGCCAGCGCGCCCTTTGCCTTCAGTGCGCCTGCTATCGATCCCGAGCCCACGCCGGTCATTCGTGACGGACAGCCGCAGCCGGCCAAAGATCCGCTCCAAGCCGTCGAGCTGTTCATGACGGCGCTTCAGCACGATCGCACGGGCAAGACCGCCAGCTTCTACACCGGCGGCACCCTGCGCACCTCGTTTGAAAACGGCATGACTGACGTCGGCGGCGTGCTGATCGAGCATAATCCCTTTCAATCGTTTACTGTGGATCGTGTGGTCGGCTCGGATGAGCAGAACACCTATGTCAAGGGCGCGCTGCACTACGGCCCCGGCGCAGCCTCCGATCGCATCTTTACCTTTTCCAATCGGGAAGACGGCGAGTGGCGCGTCTTCAAGGTGACGATCCCCGAGCCGGAACCGCAAACGGCTGGACCATCGCATCCAGCAGCGATCGAAACGGTCGAGGACTTGCTCGCAGGCTACACCAGCCAGGCCGATCTCAAGCCTTACCTGGCAACAAACATCCGCAGCGAGATGGAGGCCGGTCGGCCGCTCCACGCGATCCTGGGCCTGCATCCGATCGCGCTTAAGTCGTTCGAGGTGCAGCCGCCGGAAGATCGACCGTCCGAGGTGCTGTTTGTCCCGGCGACGCTGGTTTACGAGAGCTTTAGCGAAGAGCGCCTGTTCACGCTGGTGGTGGAAGGTAACCAGTGGCGGATCAACGGCAGCCAGCCGCGCTAAACACAAACGATCGATCAGAGGCAGCCTGCGGAAGTTCCGCAGGCTGTTTGTATGTCTGCGCTATGACACAGATGATCTTATGATCCTGCTGGCGACGTGGATTTTTCAACTGGTCGCTCCGGATCTGCGATCCACTCACTCCACGAGCCCGCGTATAATCGCGCGTCGCCAAGGCCCGCATGGGCTACGGCTAAAAGATTATGGGCAGCGGTTACGCCCGAGCCACAGTAAAAAATAGCGTGCTCAACCGGAACGTCGCCGAGGACACCGGCAAATCGTGAGCGTAATGCTTCGGGCGTCAGGAAATATCCGTTCGCATCGACGTTGTCCGAGAACGGACACGATACCGCGCCAGGAATATGGCCGGCTACCGGATCGATCGGCTCGACCTCGCCGCGATACCTGGCCGGGGCGCGCACGTCGATGACTTTGTGATCGACCATGGTGGAGAGACCGGCCACCGCATCGGTGCTGACCAGCAATTCGGGCCTCGGTCCGGCGACAAATGTTCTCGGCGCGCGCTGCTCAGTGCCGGTTGCTGTGGGATAGCCGTGAGCTTGCCACGCCGTCAAACCGCCATCAAGCACCGCGACATTAGGATGGCCCAGCCATTTAAGCAGCCACCATAATCTCGCGGCGGCCATCGCGCCATCTTTAGCGTCGTAGGCGACGACCTGGACGCGATCGTCAATGCCCCACGTCGAGAACACACTTGTGATCGCGTCTATAGTCGGCAAAGGATGGCGTCCCGTCTTGCCGGGAATAATCTCGCCGGACAAGTCGTGGTTGAGGTGAGCGTAGACGGCACCTGGAATGTGGGCCTGTTGGTATTGTTCCCGGCCCTGCTCAGGATTGTCCAGGGCAAACCGGCAATCGATGATCGCCCAATCGTCGCGCCCGAGATGCTGCTGTAGATCGGTGGCTGAAATGAGTGTTGTGTACTCCATCTGGATCTCCATGCATGGCTACCGACATATCCCGAATACCAACCTGATTATAATCTCTTTGGACGCACGTGAAGCTGCCGATACTAACCATCACGCGCACAGATGGTCTTGCGGAACGGCTGCCCGCGACAACCCAGCGCGCCGACCAGCCCTGAGCGCGCTATTGAACACTGGGCAGCTCTCTCAAAAGAGCCGCCAGTCGGCTCGCCAGATCTAGATCGACATGCTGGATCTCGTCGATCAGGGCTTCGCTCACGACGCCAAAGGCACGTTTCAGCTCGGCAACGTCGAGCGAGCGGACCAGTGCCGCGCTGACCCCTGCGGTGGCTTGCGGCGGCAGGCGATCGATGCCACGGCCTTGCACCGCAGGCACACCGTGACGCAGACACATCAGCGCGAGAACCTGGTCGCGCATTGCGCTGAGCATGTACTCGGCCTGCCACACTCGGCCACGGGCAATGCTCGACCGCGCATGCAGCGCATACAGCCACGCCATCCCGATGGAGGCAGCGGCAGCGGGCGCAGGGCTCATCGGCTGCTCGTTGGCCGTGCCGAATAGGAGGCGAAAGGTTGGCGCAATCGCACCAAACTCTGCCGCCGGCCAGAATGCCAGATCGACTTGCAGCGTGTTGGGCAGCAGAAAGACGCGGAACAGAGTTGTTCCCCGGAAGACATCCAGGTGATGCACGGCACCATACGCCCGATACATGTGCTCGGTCCAGTCGGCAACCACCTGCTGGTAGTCAGCATCGTCAGCCACACTGAGCGCCAGATCGATATCTGACCAGGCATCTTCAGCGTCCACTGAGGCCGAGCCGGTCAACGCTGCACTCGGAATACGCTCATCCGTGTGAGGGCGCGCGATCAAGGCAGCACGCAGCTGGTTGCGGTGTTCGGGTGTGAAAATATTAATAAACCACTCATTGTTTG
>JAFAYS010001156.1 GCA_019240175.1 Chloroflexota bacterium
GTTACCAGAATAATCGTCGTGCCCTGCTGATTTTGCCGCAGCAGCTTTTCCCAGATCAGCCGGCGAATCTTGGGGTCGAGATCGTTGGTCGGCTCGTCGAAGATCTGAATCGGGCGATCGCCGACAAAGGCTACCGCCAGCGAGATCAGCTTTTGTTGCCCGCCCGACAGCGTGCGAATGCGCTTTTTGCGCAGTCCGTCGAGGCCAAGCTCGGCCATCAGCGCGTCGACCTGCTTGCGCGCGTGCGCGGTGGTCAGGCCACGCAGCCGCGCGGTATGCAAGATCGCCTCTTCGGGATACAGATCCCAGAAGGCCATCGAGTGCTGCGGCTGTAGCGCGACATAATCGGCGACCAGCTGGGCGGATTGCACGACGTCCAGACCAAACAGCAGGATGCTGCCGCTGCTGGGCCGCACCAGCCCGGCCATCTGATTCACCAGCGTCGATTTGCCGGCACCGTTCGGCCCCAGCAGGCCGAAGATCTCGCCCTCATGAATGTCCAGCGTGATCTGATCGTTTGCTGCGCTGCGCGAGCCCTTGTAGATTTTGGTCAGATTTTCGATGCGATACGCCAATGCCATGATCATCTCCTCCAGCGCGGGCTGCGCGGCGGGTTGCTCCGTATCTTTGAGCCGTTGGTGGCGGGTGCCTTTGGTGTGGGCGTCTGATTATACGCGAAGCCGCCGACCTCGTAAACTGGCGCGAAGTCCGCTGGTTGTGCTACCGTCTGGCCTGCTGTGTGACACTATCTGTCATTCCGTGCTGCTATGGTTGTTGTATAAAGGAGAATCGACATGTCAGAAAACCAGCCCAACACCGAACAGCAGTCAGCCGACCTGCCCGGTAACTACGCCTCAGTCAACGGCCTCAACCTGTACTACGAGACGCATGGCAGCGGCCAGCCCTTGATCCTGCTGCATGGCGGCGTTCTGCCGATGGATGTGCGCGACGACAATCTGGCGGATCTTACCAAACATCGGCAGGTGATCGCGGTGCATATGCAGGGCCACGGCCACACGCCCGACATCGACCGTCCGCTGCGTACCGAGAGCATGGCCGACGATATTGCCGCGCTGATCACGCAGCTTGATCTGGCACCAGTCGATCTGGTGGGCTACTCGATGGGCGGCGCGGTGGCGCTCCAAACAGCGATCCGGCATCCCGCGCAGATCCGCAAGCTGGTGGTGATCTCGGCGGCCATGGGACTTGATGGCTGGTATCCCGAGGTGCAAAATGGTTTTGTGGAGATGAAGACCAACGCCGCGCAGCTTGCCGGGAGCTTGAAACAATCGCCCTATAGCGCGCAGTATCCCGAGGTCGACTGGCAGCAGCTGTTCACCAAGCTTGGCACGCTCACGAGCAGCCCCTACGACTGGTCGGATCAGATCGCGAGCATCACCGCGCCTACCATGCTGGTCTTCGCCGACGCCGATAGCATCCGCCCGGAGCATATTGTCGAGATGTATCGGCGGCTGGGCGGCGGTCAGCGCGATCCGGGACTCGACGGCTCGCTGCGACCAACCACGCACCTAGCGATCGTGCCGGGAACCACACACTACAATCTGGTGTCCACGCCGCAGGTCGCGCAGCAGGTTGCGCAGTTTCTCGAAGCGCCGATGCCAGCTGCCGGCTAGATCTGCTGTGAGGCACAGGCACACTCGCTGGCCTTGACGACGCAGGTAGCATAAGCGTCGAGGAGGCTGTTTTATGGAGTCATCACGAGATCGTTGGAGCGATTGGTTGTTGCAGCGGCGCTTTGGCGGCGATCCACAGGCGGTGGAGCGAGCGCGGGCTACGCTGCATCCTGTGCGGGATCGCGTCTTAGATCAAACGCTGCTCCACGAGGCGGCGGTGCTGCTTGACGTCGGCTGCGGCGATGGTCTGATCGCCTTTGGTGCTTTGGAGCGGTATCCAGGCTGCCGGGTGATTTTCAGCGACATTTCGCAGCCGCTGCTCGACCATGCCGCCGCGCTGGCAGGTGACCTCGACCTGCTGGCGCGGTGTACGTTTCTCCACGCTCCCGCCGATGACCTGTCAGCGCTGGCCGATCAGACCGTGGATGCGGTGACGACGCGCTCGGTGCTGATCTATGTGCAGCCGAAGCTGGCGGCTTTTCAGGAGTTCTACCGCGTGCTCAGGCCTGGCGGACGCGTTTCGATCTTTGAGCCGATCAACCGGTTTGCCGCGCCTGAGCCGCCACATGTATTTCATGGCTACGATGTAACGCCGATCCAGCACCTGACCGACAAAATCAAAGCGGCCAAGCGCGCGAATCTCGCCGATGTGAGCTCGATGATTGATTTCGATGAGCGCGATCTCCTGGGCTGGGCCGAGGCAGCGGGATTTGAAGACATTCATCTGCGGCTGGAAGCCGAGATTCTGGCGCATACCGAGGATGCCAGCTGGGAATCGTTTCTCCACACGGCTGGCAATCCGCTCGACCCCACGATCGCCGAAGTGATCGAGCATGCTCTAACGCCGGAGGAAGTTGACGAGTTCACGCGCTATCTGCAACCGCTGGTGTCCGGCAAGCGTGGGACACGCCGCATGGCATTGGCGTATCTTTGGGCCAGCAAGCCCGCGCGTGCGCTGCCTTGAGCCGGCTGCGGCTGTGTGGTTAAATACGGCCCAGGCTAGACATAGGAAAGGGTTGTATGCTACCGCAAGATGAACAAGAGCGTTGGATGCGCCAGGCGCTTGCCGTCGCCGAGACCGGGCTGAGCCAGGGCGAGCTGCCGATCGGCGCGATCGTGGTGCTCGACAATCAAATCATTGGCTCAGCGTACACACGGGAGCGGGCCGAGCAGCGGCTGCTGGTTCATGCCGATCTGCTGGCGCTGAGCGAGGCTGACCAGCTGAAGCCGTTTCCAGGCCAGCGGCGCGATGCTAGGCTTTTTGTGACGCTTGAGCCTTGCCTGATGTGCTTGGGTGCGGCGATGTCGTTCTATGTGGGCGAGGTGTACTATGCGGTTGAGTCGCCCGGCGACGGCGCAGGGGCGCTGGTTGAGCAGTGGCAGCGCAAAGCGGAAGATTTTCCAAGCTATCGCGTGCTGAAGATCGTGGGCGGCGTGCTGCGCGACGAGTCGATCGCGCTGTTTCAAGCCTACACGCAGCGCTACACCGACGGCGGGATGGCGGCGTGGGCGCGCACGATCGCGGCGCTGTAGCTACCTGTAGTATCGCATCCAGAAGCATCGAAAAGGAGCACTATGCAGTTGCAAGCAGGCATCTCGCGCGTCGGCCCGGAAGATTTTTCACGCGTGGTGGATGTGTGGGAAGCCTCGGTTCGCGCCACGCACGACTTTTTGACCGAGGCAGATATTCTGTTTTTCAAGCCGCTGGTGCAGCTTGGCCTTCCGCATGTGGAGCATCTGCTTGCCATGCGCGATCGCGACGGTCTGGTGGTCGGGTTTATTGGTGTGGTCGGCCACAAGATCGAGATGCTGTTTATCGATCCGGCCTGGCGTGGACAAGGCGTCGGGCGGCAGCTATTGACGCATGCCGTCGAGGTGCTCGGCGCGACGCTGCTCGACGTCAACGAGCAGAATCCGCAGGCGCTGGGTTTTTACGAGCGCATGGGCTTTGAGGTTTTTGCGCGGACAGAGCGGGATGGCTCCGGCAAGCCGTTCCCGCTGCTGCTCATGCGTCTCCATGGATCGGACTTGCCCGCCGGCGACTCAGAAGCTTGATCGCGCGTCGGGGTGGCGCAGAGTGAGAGGAGTGGCTATGTATGATGTGATCGTGATCGGCGGTGGGATTGTGGGCATGTCGACCGCCTACCATCTGGTCGGGGCTGGCGCTCGCACACTGTTGGTCGATCGCGCCGATGTCGGGCAGGCGACCGCCGCCGGAGCCGGGATTTTGT
>JAFAYS010001166.1 GCA_019240175.1 Chloroflexota bacterium
CCAAAGCGTGAGCGTATTAGTTGCTGGAGTCGGCGGTGTGCTGGAATTGTCGGGAGCCGGGCTATCGGTGGGCGTGGGCTGCTCAGCGGCTTCCGTGGCTGGCGCTGCGCTGGTGGTTGGTGCGATTGTGGCCGCATTGCTGGCGGAGGCGGTTGCGCTGGGCTCTAGTGGAAGCGGTTCTGCGGTACTGCATGCGGACAACATCACAGCTACCAGAACAAAGAAAATTGCGATTCGCCGCATGAAGAATGGAACTCCTGTCTCGTTAATTCGGCTTGCCGCGCGACATGATAGCACGATTAGCCCAACGAGCGAGAGACCGAATGATCGAGCGAGCGCCTGTGCTAACCTGCATGACCAGTGGCTCTGGATCTGGCGGCTGATCTAGCAGCCACGGGATGAAGAAAAAAACTTCCAGTTGCAGCGCTGGCTGCGGAAAATTCGGCGCAACTTGTTGCACCCTCGTGGTAAAGAGGAGATCGATGCTTTCAGTGAGCTGCACGTGTCCGAACTGATCCCGCTTGACCGCGCGATCATCAAGGATGGTTCCAACCACATGGTAGAACGCGTCATACATGTGCAGGCCGTTTGGCTGACGAGCATACTCGCTGACATTCGCTGGTTTAGCTGGATCGATCCCGAGGCTGTTTAACAGGCCAAGCAGCGGCGCAGGCAATGTCGCTACGGCGAAGGAAAAGTTTCGGCAATAGCTACACGTACAATCAAGCGCAAGCCGCTCGTAGGCGCGGGCAGTGGACTCTACGTCGACGGCGAGCTTCCACCCGAATACGTCTCGTTCTACAAACATGCGTCTATCCTAACCAATGATGCACATTTTAGCAGAGACGTTCGGCAGATGCAGAAAAACTCAAACTAGCTACGGCACAAAAAGCCCCTCTCCTGTCGGGGGTGCCCTTTGGGCCAGGAGAGGGGCGATGCGAAGCATGGGGTGAGGGCCTGATTGGCCCAACACCTACGCGGCGTGAGCCTGGGCCTGCTGCGTCTGCTCCCGGATCTGATCCGCCAGATGCGCCGGCACGTCCTCGTAGTGGGCGAAGCTCATCGAGAACGAGCCGCGTCCCTGCGTGATCGAGCGCAGATCCGTCGAGTAGCGCTGGCACTCGGCCAGCGGCACGTGCGCCGTCACCATGGTGCGATTGCCCTCGCTATTCACGCCCATGATCCGCCCACGCCGCGTGTTGAGATCGCTCATCACATCGCCGGTGAACTGATCCGGCACATTGATCTGCAGCTCATAGATCGGCTCCATCAGCGCGGGCTGCGCCTTGCTCACGGCCTGCTTGAAGCCCTGGTAGCCGGCGGTCTTGAACGCGATTTCCTTGCTATCGACAGGATGCTCCTTGCCGTCATAGATCGCCACACGCACATCGACCATCGGACTGCCCGAGATCAGGCCGTCGTGCATGGCCTCGCGAATGCCCTTCTCGATCGCCGGTGCAAAGCTGCGGCTGATCACGCCGCCGACGATCTCCCAGGCAAATTCCAGCGGATCTTCGCGATTTGGATCGCTTGGCAGCGGCTCGACGCGCATCGACACGTTGGCGTACTGGCCCGCGCCGCCGGTCTGCTTCTTGTGGATGTAGGTCGCGTCGGCTTTAGCGCGAATCGTCTCGCGGTAGGCCACGCGCGGCAGCTCAAGATCGATCGACACGCCGAACTTGCGCTTCAAGCGATCGGCGATATTCTGAAGATGCGTCTCGCTCAGCCCGCTCAGCAGCGTATCGCCGGTCAGCGAGTCACGCCCGGCCTGCAGCGATGGATCTTCCTCCATCACGCGATGCAGCGCCGTGCCCATCTTGTCCTGGTCGGCGCGCGAGTGCGGCTTGACGGCGGCGGTAAAGGCCGAGGCCGGATACTGAATGCCGCGCAGCTGGACCGGATGATCATGCGCGCAGAGCGTATCGCCGCTGGTTGTCTCAGCCAGCTTGATCACCGCGCACAAATCGCCAGGCCCGGCCTCGTGGATCGCGCTCTGCTCCTTGCCCTTCATCGCGTACAACTGGCCGATGCGCTCATCTTTGCGCGTGCGGCTGTTGTGAACCGTCGAGTTGGAGTGCAGCTCGCCCGAGTAAACGCGCACATAGCTAATCTTGCCGACGTGCGGATCGACCGTGGTCTTGAAGACCAGCGCGGCCAGCGGATCGCTCTTGGTCGGATTGAGCTTGATCGCCTTGTCGCTGTTGAGATCGGTTGCGTTGGCGATCTTGCGCGCCGCCGACGGGAAGCTATCCATCATGCCGTCGAGCAACTGCGCGATACCGGCCAGCGCGGTCGCCGAGCCGACAAAAACCGGCACAATCGTATTGTTGTTGATGCCGGCGCGCAGACCATCGCGCAGCTCATCCAGCGACAGCGCGTCTGCGCCGCCCTCAAGGTACTTCTCGATCAGGTCGTCGTTGGTCACGGCGATCTTATCGACTAGCGCCTCACGCATCTCGCTTTCGCGGTCGACATAGTCGGCGGGAATGTCGGCTTCCTCGAATGAGCCGTCGTGCTTGGCGCTGATCAGCCAGGCGCGCTGGCGACGCAGCGAGATAATGCCGCGAAAATCCTTCTGACTGCCGATCGGCAGCTGCATCGGGATCACCGCGCCGTCGAGGATCGTTTGCGAGTCTTGCACCGCGCGATCGAAGTCGGCGTTCTCGCGATCCATCTTGTTGACGAAGATAATCACGGGCACGTTGGCCGCCTTCGCCGCCTGCCAGACCATCTCGGTGCCGACCTCGACGCCCGCCGAGGCGTCCATCACGATCACCGCGCCGTCGATCACACGCATAGCAGCGGCGACCTCCGAGGCATAGTCGGCGGAGCCTGGCACATCCAGCAGATTAATCTTGTCGTTCTTCCATTCGAGAGGCGCGATCGCGAGGTTGATCGATTGGCGGCGCTCTTTTTCGTCGGGATCGTAATCCGTGACGGTGTTGCCATCTTCGACGCGACCCAGGCGGGTGGTGGCGTGGGCGCAGTGGAGCAGCGCCTCAACAAGCGTGGTCTTACCGCAGCCAGCGTGACCGAAGATGCCGACGTTGTGGATCTGTTCGGGGCCGTAGGGCTTCATGTAGTCCTCCTTGACCAAATTCTGCACAACAATA
>JAFAYS010001234.1 GCA_019240175.1 Chloroflexota bacterium
CGTGAGCTCGTGGGTGATTGTGCGCTGGCGATCCTGCTGCGGATCTTCCTCAAAGGCCGCGCTGTTGATAAAGAAGGCCTGGCTGGCAATCGAGATGCCGGCCTTTTGAATTCTGAAGCGCGCCGAGGCCACGCCCAGAAAACGGTCGCCGCTGCGCTCGGTCAGATCGGTAAATTCCTGCTCGGTCGCCGTGACCCGCATCACGTTGACGGGCTTGGCGCGATTAGGCAGTTCCTGATTGACCTGATCGAAAGCCTGCTGCGCCTCGCGCTCGATATCCGGCAGATCGTCAGCTGACTCGGGCCGGTAAAAGATCCAGAACGCGCCGGAGCGGATCGCCTCGGTGTCGGCGTAGGCCCAGAACGGCACCTGCCCGCCGACAGCGGTGATCTGCCAGGCACCATCCTGACGCCGCGCCGTGTATTCGAGATTGGCGTTGAAGACATTTTCGGGATCGACCTCGCGGACCTTCCACGACATCTCGGCCTGGTAGCCTGACAGCTCAGCCTGATCGCTGCTGAGCGCACCGTTGTCATCGACATCGCCGGGCTCGATGCGCAGCTCCTCCAGCGGCAGCCCATCAACGCGATCGAAGAGCTGGCCCTGCGTCTCATGGAGCTCGGGCGCGAAGGCCGCCAGATATGCATCACGATCACGATCGACCAGCGCGTCCGTCATGCGCGCCAGCAGATCGCGCAGCTCCTGTCGGGCCTGCGCCTCCGGGCTCAGCGGCGTCGGCGTGGGCGCGGCGGTCGGTGTGGGGCGTGGCGCGGCGGTCGGCGGCAGATCGCGATCTTCGGCGATCGAGGCGTTCTCGCCCGGCTGAAGCGGAATGCGAATACGCGGATAGCTGGGAAACTCGAACAAAATCACGCTGCCGGACGCAGGCCGTGGAAACGTCAGCACGCCTTGATTGGCCTCGCCCTCGCCCCACACACTGCCCTGCGGCTCGATCCCGCTGTCAAGCGTCTGCTGAACCTGTCCGGGCCGATACTGCTGCCAGCGACCGTCGAAGATAATCGCGTCGTCGCCTTTGACCGTGGAGGTGAATGTAATATCGCTCTCGTTCCGATTCACAAACGCGATCGTCAGCAGCAGCGCGTCGCCCTCGACCTTGGCCTGCTCGATGCGCAGCGCAATATTTTCCAGCCGTGAGCTGGCGACCTCCAGATCGTAGCTATACACACCTTCGACGGGTGGCAGCGGATCTAGACCTTCGGCCATCGGCTGATCCAGATTCAGCTCCACTGCCGGAAAGCCAGGAAAATCCAGCGTGAGCGTCTCGCCCTGCGCGCCGGCAAACGTCAACGTGCCGACATTCGCGCCACCGTTGAGCCAGCCACCATCGGGATCGATCCCCGAGTCCAGCGACGCACTGTGCGCCGTCAGCGTGTACTCGCCATCGTCTCCACTCAGCCGCGCGCTATTAACATCCGCGCCGGTCACATAGGCCAGATCCTCGCCACGATTGTTGTAGAACGAGACATGTACGACCAGGCCATCGGCGGTACGCTCCACGTAGCGCACATGCAGATCGATGCCGTCGATCTGCGGCGAGCGCACGAGCTTATCGATCAGAAAAAAATCGCCGGCACCGCTCACTGCCTCAGCGCCTACAAACGACGGGACCGGGCGCGCGCTCTGGACGAGCGGACGCGAGGTTGGCTCGTCGGTGTCGGATGTCGCGTCGATGCTACAGCTGACCAGCAGCAAGACGATCAGGATCGACAAGCCGAGCCGATGGTACCAAGACATATGTATTTCTCCACTGGGAACGTTGGTTTCGTGCTGCGGCGCGCTACCATCGATCGCGAATCATCTGCCCTCACCATGATCTACGATGATGGAGGAGCAAAATGCTTCACGATCATGGATGAGCAACAAAATCGTTCAAACGCAGCACCGCGACTTACCACATTTAAGCCCAGCTATGGCTAATTTAGCTACAAACGAGCGCTAATATACGTCGAAACTGAACTTAATGGATGCTCAGCTTTGAGACCGACGTGAAATTCAGACTTGCTAAGACAGCAAAATACAACACACACCTGAGGCGCACAGGTGTGTCGAAGAGTACACTACCGATGTCACTGGCGATTGCCAGGGCGGGGGGTAACTGGTGCGGGGCCAGTTGCCCCTCATCTTTTTAACGCCTGGTAATCTATTATCCTGACAGTGAACTCTTCGACCCAAAGCCTGTTAAAAAATCGCCTGTGCAGCAAGATCAGGGCCGCAGATGACAAAATCGTAGTATGTTGCTGCCGGAAGCTAGGCCTGGATCAAGCCACGCCGGATCGCATAGCGCACAAGCTCCGTCCGATCGTGCAGGTTCAGCTTGTCCATCAGGTTGGCCCGGTGCGTCTGCACAGTTTTGATGCTGATGTTGAGCTTGAGCGCGATCTGGCGGTTGGTCAGGCCCTCGGCAACCAGCGTTAGAACCTCAAGCTCGCGATCGGTGAGCGAGTCCGGCGTCTCGTCGCCACGCTCGACCTGTCGCACATAGTCGCTGATCAGGGTGCGCGTCAGCGCCGGATCGAGATAGGATTCGCCGCGCCGCACAGCGTGGATCGCGCCGACCAGCTCTTTGGCCGCCGCGCGTTTCAGGACATAGCCGGCAGCGCCGGCGCGCAGCGCTTCGCGGAGATATTCCTCGCCCTCATGCATCGACAACACCACCACCTCGGTCTCGGGGCAGCACTCGCGGATCGCACGCGTGGCGTCAAGGCCGTTCAAATCGGGCATAGCCACATCCAGCACTGCAATATCTGGGCGCAGCTCTTCCACCAAACGCACGGCGTCGAGGCCATTGTCGGCGGTGCCCACGACCTCAAAGCCGGGGTGTGACTCAAGCACCATGCGCACGCCATCGCGCAGCATAGCATGGTCGTCGGCTAGCAGAATTCGTATATTCGACATATCATAACTCCCACAATATAGTACGGATCGTACCAGTTCTTAGGTCTTGACACAATTCAACACCGTGCTGCCATGTTACAATAGATGGAGCCGATTCCAGGCAGCACACATCTACTCAGCAGCAGGACTAGATTTCATGCCGCAGCAGCAACGGCACAGCGAGATATGGTGGCGCGGTCACAACGATGCAATGGCCGGCGATCCGCCCAACGAAAGCTACTACCACTATTACTACGATTATAAACTGGCCTACGATAAAGCTCGTCGCGATCAGCGCCGCAGCCGTCGTCAGCGCGTGCTTAACAATATTGGTCGCCAGCTGCTCCGCTACTGGCCGGCTGTGCTGCTCTTCGTCGGGCTGCTTGGCTACGGCGGCTGGATTATCCTTCAGCCCGAGCAGCCGGTCACCGAGGCGGTTGTCCTGCCGACACGCACGCCTCGGCCAACGCCACGCCCAACCCTGACGCCGATCCCGCCCACGCCCGAGCCTGTGCTACAGGCCGATAGCTTCGCCGTGATCACCGGCACTGACGGCGCTCCCTTGCGTGCCCGCGCCGAGCCCGGCACCAGCGCCGCGATCCAGACGCGCTTCCGCGAAGGGCAGAACGTGCGTATCCTGGAAGGCCCGCAGACCGCCGACGGCCTGGAGTGGTGGAAGATCGAGGCCGAGGGCACGAATGGCTGGGCTGCCGCGCCGTTCCTCAAGCCGATCGAAGCTCCCGCGCCGTAAGCAAGAACAAAAGAACCAAGAAACAAAGGAACAAATGAGGATCACGAGCTGAGAACAAAAACACGTTTACCACTCCCTTTTTGTTCGCTTGTTCACTTGTTCCTTTGTTCGCCCGTAGGGCAGGATGAGGGCCTGAAACATGATCCTCCCGCCGCTCCAAGTCCTCCACAAGCCGCCCTCGTCCCGATCCGAAATACAACTTTCGGCTATTGCATTGGTGTATAAATCTTAATTGACAAACTACTGATTGTGGTATATATAATGTTTTGTTCGTTGATCAGGCAACAATAAAAACAGGTTGACAAATCCTGAATCCAACGTACAATGCAGCGCGGCTAGTCCAAGGAGACTGGTCGAGATCAAGAGCCGTCTCTGTGCACGGCAACAACAAAAGGAGCATGTCTCATGACAGTACGACCATGTGCTCAACTGTCTAAACTGGCCTTGTCCGCCTTGGTGCTGACTGCTGCCCTCTTCAACGTCCCTGCCACCTCAGCAGCCCCTGATCTCAACCGCGTGATTGAGCTTACGAATGAGCATCGCCGCGCCGCCGGATGCGCCAACCTTACCTGGAATGCTGCGCTCGGCACGGCAGCCCAACGTCACGCAGACGACATGGCAGCCAACAACTATTTCAGCCACAACAGCCGCAACGGCACGACCTTTGGCACGCGCATTCGCCAGGCCGGCTATCGCTATCGCCTGGCTGCGGAGAATATCGCCGCCGGCTATCAAACACCCGAAGAAGTGGTTTCGGGCTGGATGGCAAGCCCAGGCCATCGCGCCAACATTCTGAACTGCCGCCTGCGCAATGTCGGCATCGGCTACGGCGAAAGCAGCGGCAGCGCGTATGGCACCTACTGGGTGCAAGATTTCGGCACTGCTCGCTAAACCTGCCCAACAAGCGATTGTTCGACAGCACCGGCAACGCGCCGGTGCTGTTGTGTTTGACGGGAGGATCAGAAGTCGGTACACTTTTTGCTATCTCCCCTAATTATGTAACTGCACAAGGATTCAGCAGCAAGCATGTGGCAATATGATCCGGTCAACCCACGGCGATGGTGCCTCATCCTGATGGGGCTGATCCTGGCGTTGGTCCTTGGCGGCACGCGCAGCGCTCTCGCGCAAGGGACGGAGTGGCAGGAGCGGCGCACCGCCAACTTCGCGATTCTGTACCCCGAGGGCAGCGAGGCCGAGGCCGAAGCGTACGCGCAGTTTGTAGATGGCGTCTATGATGAGGTTAGCGCAGTCTTCAGCTATCGCGCGCCGCCGCCCGTGATTCTGCGCATCTACCCGACAATGAGCCTGTATGAACAGGTCAATCCGCTGGCCGCGCGCATTCCCGGCGTCGTCGCACACGCGCACACGGGCCGCCGCGAGATCAGCATCGCGCTACCGCAAACGGTCAATCAGTCGCAGGAGCAGATTGTTAATAATGTGCGCCACGAACTGACGCATATCATCGCCGCCGACCTGTCGGGCGATAAGCTGACCACACCGTTTCAAGAAGGCATTGCGCAGTATCTTGAGCATCCGTCATCAGAGCTTGATCTCAAGATGGATCTCATGAAACAGGTGATCGCCGCCAACCGCGTGCTCTCGTGGCGCGAGCTAAACCAGCCGGGCACCGCCTACGAAAATCCTCAGATCAGCTACCCGCAAAGCTATACGATGGTTGCCTTCTTGATCGAGCGCAGTGGCCTGGCAAGCTTCCGCAGCTTTATCGAGGCCAGCAAAACCAGCAGCGGCTACCGCAGCGCGCTTGAAACCGCCTACGGCGTCAGCCCGGATCGCCTGGAGCAGGAGTGGCGCGCACAGCTCGAAACGTTTGTGAACGGAGAGTATCGCAACCGGGCGGTCGGCGCGTTTGATCTATCACAGGCCGAAACGCTGATCGCGCGCGGCGAGTACGAGGCGGCGCTTAAAGCCCTGGAGCTGGGACTGCCCACAGCGCGCGAGACCGGGCCTGCGGAGTTAGTCCAGCGCGCCGAAGCGCTGAAAACGAAGGCCGCGAATGGCCAGCGCGCGACGAGTCTCGCTACCGATGCACGCGCGGCACTAGAGCGCGGCGACTATCCCGCAGCCAGGCAGGCGGCATCCGAGGGCAGCGATCTATTTGCGCAGCTGAATCAGCCGGAGCAGCAGCAAGTGATGCAGCAATACATCACACTGGCGGAGACCGGTTTCGCGGCACATGAGCAGCTGAAGCTTGTCAATGGCGATCTGCAAACGCTGCATATCGGCGCGGCGCGCACCAGGCTGGCGCAG
>JAFAYS010000029.1 GCA_019240175.1 Chloroflexota bacterium
TAAACTTGTGTTACTCATATCATCTCAATACTCGAATACTTCGAAGCTTCGAATAGTTTGAAGTGTAGTCCTTAAAAAGGTAACTGTCAACTAATATCAGCATCCTATATAAAGTGGTCTCCGCGATGTGTCCTGGTACTACCCACGAAGTACGAACCTTGATATACTTGTGGCTCAGCTTGGTTGTCTCACGCCCCCGAGGAATCCATGTTTTCTCAAGTCCACCCGCCGTTTCCCCTGCGGATCATCAGTGTGCTTTATGTGAGCATTGCGATAGCTCTACTTATGCTTGCAGCTAGCTTGCTCGGCGGACATGTGCCCGCTCTGCTTCAGCCATGGCTATCACCGGCGCTGGTAGCGGGCGGCATAGGCGGGCGCGTCTTGATCGGATTAGCGGCGTTAGTTTGGGCTGCGGCTGGTTTTGCGCTGACGGGAATCAATCTTTGGCGACTCCAGAAACGTGCCTACGACTCGACCATCAGAATTCAGATCTCGCTCGTGATCATCGTTGGGTGGTATGCGCTCACCGGAGCTTTGAGTCGCTATGGTCTGATCCTGCTGGCTTGCAATGTAGCGCTCCTGATCTATGTGTTGCGCCCAGCCGTGCGTCGCCACTGCTTGCCTGACGATGTGCCTACATCTGCATAACGGCTCTGTCTTGCCCCGACAACCAAGCAGCCACTGCGCCCTTTTCTAAGAGATTGTTAACTAGTCAACATAGTATGTTGACTTTTTCACAAGCGCCTGGTATTCTATCGCCGCGCTGATGCTGCCATGACGCAGCTCTGACAAAAGCCAATTCCCATGTCGGAAAAGGAGACAACATGCTTGCACGACGCCTGGTTGCGTTTGCGCTTGCCTGCGCGCTGGTGTTTGGTACCCTGTTCGTACCGACTGACACTATCGCGGCATCGCCCCCCGCTCTTTCATTACCGATTCCTCTGGGCGAAACCTGGAAAGTGATCCAGGGCTATAACTGCGGCACCCACACAAGCTACGACGACAACGCTTTTGATCTTGTGAACACCAATGGCCGTACGCGCGGCGCTCCTGTGCGTGCAGCCGCAGACGGGACGTATTGGTGGTGGGGTGCTGCCGGCGGCACGGTGATCCTGTCGCACGGCAACGGCTACTACACGATGTACTCTCACCTCGAAAGCCACGTGCCATTTCGCAAGGGTCAGGCTGTGGCCGCCGGAACCGTAATCGGCACGGTCGGAAGCGCTGGCACAAGCTACTCGAATCCGCATCTCCATTTCGAGATGTTTTACGGCGAGGGTGTTTCTGCGCGCAACCGTCGCGGTGTGCCGCTGGCGTTTGTGGAGGGCTATAACTTCCCTGACAACGAGCGCTGCAACGAGTATATGGGTGTACGCTTGACCGCTGGTGCCGCACCACGTGATGTGCAGCCGCCCACGACGCCGACGCTGCTCGATCCGGGCCAGGGCCGCAACCAGATTGTACGCTGGCAGGCGGCCACTGACGCCGAGACTGGGGTGCAGGGCTATCAGGTCTATGTGGGCACCGATGCGCAAGGAACCGGCGATTGGTTTGTTGCCGAGCCGCAGGTCGCACTGCCGACACTGCCAGCCGGACACTACTTTGTGCGCGTGCGGGCCATCGACAATGCCGGGAATGCCTCGCCATGGGCAACGTTGGTTGAGGTCAACGTCTAACCGACGGTCCGATCTATGGTATCTTACAGGGACGCTACGGCGTCCCTGTTTTGATTTTGATCTAAGGCCAATATGTTACTGCGCTTTGCCTCTTTCAATCATCCCGATCTAGTCCACGCCATCACGACGCGTCAGGGCGGCGTCTCCGAAGCTCCGCACGATACGCTGAATATGTCATTTTCGCGGCCCGACGCGCCGGCAGCCGTCAAAGAAAACCGGCGGCGCGTGTATGCGGCGCTAGAGATTCGGCCCGAGCGCGTGGTACAGGCCGGGCAGATCCACAGCGACGACGTGCTGGTGGTGACGGAGGCGCACGCTGGACGCGGCGCGCTGGATCGGCCCTCGGTGCTGCCGCCCGCCGACGCGCTGATCACCAATCAGCCGGATCTCTACCTGCTGGCCTGCTTTGCCGACTGTACGCCGCTGCTCTTTTTCGATCCGGTGCGGCGCGCGGTGGCTGTGGCTCATGCCGGCTGGCAAGGCACTGCCAAGCATATCGGTGCGGCGACGGTGCGCGCGATGGGTGACGCGTTCGGCTCGCAGCCCGCCGATCTCCAGGTGGCGATCGGGCCGTCGGTGGGGCCGTGCTGCTACAATGTCTGGCCGCATGTGGCCGAGCAGATTCGCGCCGCGCTGCCGATGCAGCGGGAGGTACTGGCCGAGCGCGACGGACAAACCTTTTTCGATCTGTGGCAGTCAAATTTTGAGACGCTGCTGGCCTGCGGTGTGCCGCGTGAGCAGATCGAGATCAGCCGCATCTGTACCGTCGATCACGCCGACCGGTTTTATTCGCATCGGGCGGGCAATGGTGTGACCGGACGTTTTGCCGCGATCATCGGGCTGCGCGGCGAGGAGCACTAGATGGAACCGTCGCAGGGGATTGCTCATAACATTGCGGCGATTCGTGAGCGTATCGCGGCAGCCGCAGCGCGCGCCGGTCGTTCGCCGGACGAGATCACGCTGATCGCTGTGACCAAAACGCACTCGGCGCGGCGCGTCGATCTGGCGTTGGCGGCTGGCGTGACGGATTGCGGCGAGAATCGCGTGCAGGAGGCCGACGAAAAGATCGAGCTGCTGCGCGAGGCCAGGGCGCGCTGGCATTTGATCGGCCATCTACAGCGCAACAAAGCTAAGCGTGCCGCCGCGCTCTTCGATATGATCCACTCGCTCGACAGCGTAAAGCTCGCCGAGGCGTTGAATCGCCATGTGGAGGAGAATTCGTTGTTGGGTCAGCGACGACTGCCGGTGCTTTTGCAGGTCAACGTGTCGGGCGAGGCAACCAAGGAAGGCTTTGATCTGATCGGCGGCGTGACTAACCAGACCGCGCTGGTCAGCCTAGTCGAAGCCGCACGACAGATCGTTGCGCTACCGCAGCTTGATGTGCAGGGCCTGATGACGGTCGCACCCTACAGCGACGATCCCGAGGACGCGCGGCCCGTCTTCCGGGCGCTACGTGAGCTGCGCGATGAGCTGGCGCGGCAGATCCCGCAAGCCGCGTGGCAGCATCTTTCGATGGGCATGACCGGCGACTTCGAAGTTGCGATCGAAGAAGGCGCGACCCTGGTGCGCGTTGGTCGGGCGATCTTCGGCGAGCGTGGCTGATCTGGACGATACGCATCGCACCGTCACTGCAACGCAAGCCTCAAGCAAACATATTTCAGAGCTATAGCAGCGACAAATCTATAAGCATCAGGGTATTGATCCTGGCGCTTGTGTGCTATGATGTGCATGCACAGCCTCTCAGCAAAAACAGCGTGGAAGGCTTCCGCCTGAATCCGGCGATCGCTGACCGCCAGGAATTGTCGCGTCACCATGAGCTGACGATCTGTCTTCCCCGTGTAAGCTCGCTTTCTAGCCTGAGGTACTTCACTCATGCGCGACTCCTCCAGGAAGAAGCCGGGTTCTATCGCCGTGCGCCACAGCGCGCAATCCTCATTCCAGCGCCGCGCCGCCGATCACGGCACCGGAGCGTCGATCGTACATGAGCCACCTGGCCTGCTCAGCCCTGGCGGCATCACAGCGTTACAGCGCTCGATCGGCAATCAGGGCGTGCAGCGTCTGCTGCGGACCAGCGCGGCGGCAACACTACCAGCGCCTGCTGGGCCTCTCGCAATCCAGCGCAAAGAGGTTCGCGTGCCGCATGGCTCGGCCACGTCCTCGACCTGGAAATTCCTCAGAACCGAAGGCAGCGAGGATGTCTACGACGATGGCGTGCCGGAAACCGATATCGAGAAGCTGGCTTCCAGCCGGCAGGTGATCGAAGATTTCGATGACGAGCTTTCGGACGCTGAACTTTCCGATACCGAGATTGATCTTCGTGCTAAGAGCGGCCCGAAACCAGTCTATCGGGTGAAAGATATTCGTGAGGCGCAGAAAGTTGTCAAGAACGTGATGCGGAAAGATCCGCGTAGAAGTATTGCCGTGCGAACCGACGGCTCGGATGCGGTGTTTCGGCTCGAAGGCCGTGGGACGCAATTCTTTGTCAAGACTGTTGCTAGCGGCGCACTCAAGCAGCATGACGGTACGACAGCACGCGGCGCGATGCCCCGTTTGGCAAAAGGTGATCCTAAGGCGACTGGAAAACGTGCCTCGTATCAGCATGTCGCCTCTGAGCTACGCAACTACGATAGCGCCGAGGTCGCTCAGGCGATCTACGACAAATATTTTACGAATGTGGCTTACCCGGCGAAATTTTCCATTCGCGCTCGCGCTAAGATGGATGAGCTGTTTGTGATCCTCGCTCTGGCAGAGTCTTTCCGCGCCGATTACGCGCTGGCACTGCTGGTTGCCGCGATCAAGGCGCTGCAAAACGGCGAGTCGATGGAGAATGTGCTCTACAAAGGCAAGGGCCAGCTCGAAGCGCTACACGTTGGTGCTTCCAGCCATAAGGATTCGAAGGTAAGCGGGCAGCTCATGGAGCAAAACATGGGCAAAGGCCGCAATGATCCGCATCCGACTCAAAAGTCGATGAGCATTAGCGATGCACATTTCAAGACCGGCGCAAAACGTACGCATGATCTTTTTACAAAAGCGGCTTCAGGTCAGCCGTTCGATACGTTTCTGACTGATACGCTGATCAAGCCGACTCGTGCGTTGAAGAAAACCAAGATGGGACCTGGCCCGACTGGTACGGTCACGCCGTTGAGCGCGATGGGTCCGATCCCCGGCCTACCGCCTTTGCCATCGCTGACGCCGTCAGGGCTCGGTAGCATGCCTACGTCCACGTCGCTCAGCATGGGCACGCCACCGCCGACCTCCATGCCGATGCCACAGCTGACAAGTCCGTTTCCTTCGTTGTCCTCAGGCATGGGCACGGGCACGCCACCGCCGACCTCCATGCCGATGCCGCAGCTGACAAGTCCATTTCCTTCGTTTCCGTCAATGGGCACGGGTACGCCACCGCCGACCTCCATGCCGATGCCGCAGCTGACAAGTCCGTTTCCTTCGTTTCCGTCAATGGGCACGGGCATGTCATCGTTGCCGTTCCTACCGCCGGTATCGAGCTTGTTGCTTTCGTCTTCGCCGTTTGGCATCGTCCCATTCTCGCTGCCGCCGCTGGTACCGTCGGGGTTGAGTAGTCTGTCTTCGCCACCGATGGCGAGTCTGTCTTCTTTGCCGCCGTCGGGAAGCCTGGCCTCAGCACAGCCGACATCTTTGCCATTAGGTCCGTCGTCGGCCTTCGCGTCCGCGAGCATTTTCTCGCCGCCGCCGCCGATAACAGCTTCGCTATCGAGTATGCCGTCGGCCTTCGCATCCGTGAGCGCGCCACCGCCTACGCCAACCTTCGCTACTACCGCGATCGATAGCATCGTCCAGAGCGAGCAAAAGCCGGCTGGAAAATGGAAGATTGATAAGGTTGTCAAGCTGATGAGCGGCGCGCCAGCATTAACTGTTGGGCAGCAGGTGCAATATCAGGGTGTGACCTACACGGTCAAAAACATTACGCCGATGGGCAGGGTGATGTTGAAGCGATGATCGTCATCTGGGGCTGGATCGTTCTGGAACGTAATAAAAAGCGGGACACGCTTCAATGTCGTGTCCCGCCTACAGTTTAATGCGACGCTAGCGGCCCAGCCAGCGCTGGAAGAGCGGATCGAGATCGCGTCCGCTGCTCTGCTCAAGCGCGGTCTGCACATCGGCGCTGTGGACGATGCCGTACTTGTGCGCGGCAAAGTAGCGCTGCAAGCCGCCAAAGAAGGCCGCGTCGCCGATCTCGCCGCGCAGCGTGTGCAGGAACTGCGCGCCGCGTCCATACACCGAGGCGTAGTAGCCGTTCCAGGTTTGGTACTCGCCGATGCTCAGGCCGGCCGGCAGCGTGGCCCGGCGCGACAGCCGCGTGACATTTTGATCGTACATGCGATTGGCGGCGGCTTTGCCGGCCCACTGCTCCTCGACCACAATCCCACTGTATTGGGCGAAGGACTCGTCAAGCCAGGGCTCGTTGAAGATATCGTTGCCGATCAGGCCATAGAACCACTGGTGACCGACCTCGTGCGCCGTGACAAAGCGCGTCTCCTGAGTGTAGCGCCCGTTGAGCAGAATCACGATCAGGCCAGGAAACTCAGCGCCGATGTCGTAGCCGCGCCGCCCGTTGATCAGGTGAAACTCAAGCGCGCGGTACGGATATGGCCCGAATTTGCTGTTGAAGGTCGCTAGCGAGGCCGCCGCGTGCTTGGCCATCGCATCGGCGGCGGCGTCAAGGCCATCGTCGGCGCGGTGGTAGACGACAATTTCGGTACCCTCGTGGCTGGCGCGTGCGCTGGCGAAGCGTCCGACGCTGAAGGCGAACTCGCGCACCGGCCCGGTGACTGCCTCAAAGGTTGTCGTGCCGTTGTCATTGGCGGTCGTGCCGATCGTGCTGCCGCTGCTGATCGCGGTCCAGCCGGTGGGCACGTTGATCCTGGCGCGATACAGGCCGCTGGTGGCGTAGACGCGATCCGGAAAGCTGCTGACATCGGTGCGCCAGCCGTTCTGCCAGACTGCCAGCATTGGGTAGTGCGAGGGCAGCGGGAAAGTTCCCTCATTGCGCTGCCACGGCTCGATGTTGGCGCTGAAATCCAGGCTCACATTGACCGACGTTTGCGGCGCGACCGGCGCGGGCAGCGGCAGGCGTAGCGCAGTTCGTCGCGCCTCGTAGCTGCCGGTTGTCGCCTGGCCCTGCACGACGACATTGCTGACATCCATCTTGATATTGCCGCCATCGCCGAAGATGTCGCGCGGGAACTGTGGGTAGAGCCGCAGCACAATGTCGTTGAGCGCCACGCCGGTCATGTTACGAAAGACCAGCTGCATGTGGCCGCTCAGCCGCCGGGCACGCGGATCGACCGTTAGATCGAGATCGTAGTGCGGCAGGTCGGGCCGATTCACATCGCCGGCAAACGCGGGGCGCATCGCCGCCGCATAGTTGGCGGGCGGCAGCTCAGCCTGGGCCACGATCCGCGCTGGCTGGGGCGCGGCAGCAGCGCCGATTGGGATCAGCATCGCGCACAGAATCAGC
>JAFAYS010000047.1 GCA_019240175.1 Chloroflexota bacterium
GTTCGCCAGTAGTTCAAGCAGTCGGAGCCTGGCAGACCTGTTGCAAACAGGTCTGCCTTTTTTTATTGGCCGTGCATGAACAATGTTATAATTTGGTCTAAACATTTTGGTTGTACAACATGAAGCGAAGAATTTTGATCGTTGACGACGATGTAAAGATCGTCGAGCTACTCCAACTGTATCTCGAAAAAGAAGGCTACGGCACGCTCGTCGCCTACGATGGCTTTACGGCCTTGACGCTGGCCCGCCAAAAGCGTCCCGATCTGATTTTGCTGGATCTGATGCTGCCGGTCATGGATGGCCTGGATGTGTGCCGCATCTTACGCACCGAGTCGAACATCCCGATCATTATGCTGACGGCCAAAACTACCGAGGCCGACATGCTGCTGGGCCTGGATCTGGGCGCTGACGACTATATCAACAAGCCGTTCTCGCCGCGACAGGTGGTGGCGCGTGTGCGTACGGTGCTGCGACGCGCCGGCGACGTCCACGAGAAAGCCCGCCCCGAGGTCCGCGTCGGCGATCTCGTGATCGATTTCGCGGCGCATCAGGCGCGGCTCAAAGATGTGCCGGTGCATCTCACGCCCAAAGAGTTTCAGCTGTTGGAAACTATGGCCAAGGAGCCGGGCCGGGCGTTTTCGCGGCTAGAGCTGTTGGAGCGGGTGTTTGGCCTGGACTACGAGGGCGTCGATCGGACGATCGATGTGCATGTGCTCAATCTACGCAAAAAGATCGAGCCCGATCCCGCGCAGCCGATCTATGTCCAGACCGTGTATGGCGTCGGCTACCGCTTTGCCGAGATCGACGAGTAGTATGACAAAATCTGCTGCGGATCAATCCTGTAGGGGCGTGATTGATCACGCCCTGATCTGTAGTGAAGCTTTATTCCCCAGCTGGCTGCGCGAGATACAGCGCCTGGCTGATCGCCTCAAGCAGCATCGTTTGCTCGAGCGGCTTCGAGAGCACCGCGACCACACCGCGCTGTAGTGCATCTTCGGCGCTGACATGATCGCCCCAGCCGGTCGCCATCAAAATCTGGGTTTCGGGCCGCACACTGTTGGCGGTAACCGCGATCTCCCAGCCGCTCATGCCGGGCAAGCCTAGATCGGTCAGCAAAATATCGGTGGGGTGTTCGCGCAGATGGGCGATCGCCTCGCTGCCCGAGCCAAAGTCGGTCACGCGATGCCCGGCGTGCTCGAGAATGCGCCGCGTCACCTCGCGCAGATGCGGCTCGTCGTCTACCACGATGATCGAGCCTGAGCGATCCGAGCTGGCGCGTGGCCGCACTTGCTGCGGGATCTGCGGGCTGACGCTGGGCAGCTCAAGCGTGACCACCGTGCCCTCGCCCTCGACGCTTTCGATCACCAGCTCGCCGGCGTGACGCTGCACAATACCCTGGCTCACGGCCAGCCCCAGGCCCGAGCCCTGGCTGCCTTTGGTGCTGAAGAACGGCTGTCCGGCACGCGCCAGCACCTCGGCGCTCATGCCAATGCCCGTGTCGCGCACATAGATCAGCACCTGCTCGCCTTCCTGGCGCGTGCCCACGACCAGCGGCCCGCTGACCGGCATGGCGTCCACCGCGTTGATCAGCAGATTGACCAGCACTTCGCGCAGCTCGGCCTCGATGCCCAGCACCGAATCGACCGGCTCAAGCTCGAAGATCAGGTCGATCGTGATGCCGCGCAGCTGCGCCTCGTCGCGCCAGCGTGGCCGCACAATGTTGACGGCGCTTTTGATCAGCGTATGGATATTGACCGGCACGCGCTCCGCCGAGTCGCTGGAGCGGGTGAAGACTTGAATCCGGCGCACAATCGTCGCGGCGTCACGGGCGGCAATCTCGATCGTCTTGGCCAGCTCCTGAGCTTCGTCGAGCGCGTGTGCCAGGCCGATCAGCTGCGCGTTGCCCAGGATCGCGCCGAGCAGATTATTGAAGTCATGCGCCACGCCCGCCGCGATATCGCCGATCGCCCGTCGCCGCTCGGCCTCGATCACGCGATGCTGCGCTTCTTCCAGCTCGCGATTGGCCTGCTCAAGCTCATGCAGCCGCCGCTGATCCTGCTCGATCAGCCGCGCATTCTCGATCACCAGCGCCACCTGCCGCGCGATACTGCCGAGCAGCGCCGCCTGCCGCTGATCAAAAGCGTTGGGCGAGTAGCTCTGGACCATCAGCAAGCTCATGAACGAGCCGTCGGTCGCGTGGATTGGCGCGCCGATCAGCGCCTGGGTGATCGGCTGATCCAGGTCGCCGATCTGATGCCAGGAAACGCCTGCCGTCTGCATCTCCTGCTCGGTGTTGAAAAGCACCGGCCCCGGCTGTTGCAGCACATAGCGGCTCAGGCTATCGGCTTTGATCTGCACGCCGATCTCTTGATCCTGGTACACGCCGCCATTTTCTTTCATCAGCGAGTCGATCACGCGGTATTCGGGATCGAGCACAAACAAGATATATACATGGTCGGGGAACGAGTGCTCGAGCGCCACCAGGGCGCTTTCCAGCGCCGTGCCCACATCGTGCGCGCGGCCCAGCGCCTCTGACAGCTCGGTCTGTGCCGTCAGGGCCGCAATCTCGCGGTCGCGCTGTTGCAGCAGCATGGCCTTTTCGATCGCGATGGCCACTGTGGTTGCGACATTTTCCAAAAATTGCTGGTCGTGATCGCTGTAGTGGTTGATCTCGTGATGCTGCAAGCTCAAAATGCCGACCGCGCGCCCGTCGCTGATCAGCAGTGGCACGCCCAGCCAGGAGCGAATCGGAGTGCCATTGCCGACGCGCACGATCGTGATCTCGGGATAGCTCTCGATCTCCTTGCGAATATGCGCGAAGCGCAGCGGCTGGCGATGGCGCAGGATGTAGCCTTGCAAGCTGTTGGAGACCGGCCCGACGAGATTGTCGACGTAGGGCTTGCCCGCGTCCACAATGTAGGAAAGCACATTCAGCTGCTGCGCGGGATCGTAGACGGTAGCGACAAATGAGTTGAACGGAATCGAGGTGCGCAGCGCGTCGTAGGCTTCGGCCAGCACCGCCTGTAGCTCTTGCTGCGCGTTGGCCGCCTGACACAGCCGCACCAGCGTGGTCTTCTCCGATTGCGCGCGACGACGCAGGCTGTGCAGCTGCCAGCAGTTGAGCACAATGCCGAGACGGGCACCAATTGCCGCCAGGTCGATCTCGGCTGCTTCGTCGCTATCGTCCACCAGCACCAGCCCGATCTCCTGGTCGCCAAGCCAGATCGGTGCGCTGTTGGCCGGATGCGCCCTGGGCTGGGTGGTTTCGCCGCGTCGGAGCCAGGCCTGGATCTGCGCGATCTCGGTGATGGGGAAGGGCTGGCTGTTGTGGATCGGCGGTAGGCACATGCGCAGCTTGTGCTGGTAGATCGCGTCGAGCGCTTGCAGGAAGGGGAGGCCGCGCTCAGGATCGTCGCAGACGATCAATTGGTTGAAGATGTTAAGCACATCGTCATGCAGGAGGAGCGACGAAGCGGCAGCAGGGTTCACACAGGTTCCTTTGTTTCAAAGCGCGTTGGGACGAACACCACACACGGGCGAGTGGGGCGTGTGTACTGGTGTGTATTGAACCATTCTATGATTGCCGTGAACTGTCTAACGGAGCCTAACGCAGGCTAGCTGTTTGGCCTTGGAGCCCTAGGACCGTTTGAAAACGACTACGCTCGCTAGTAACTCAGAGATCGCCGCAGATCGAACAGCGCTTTCGTGTGGCGAATCTTGCTAGAGCGTGGGCAAACTTCGACGTTGCCGAGCAAAAAACCCGATATTATGTGATTAGAGCGTGTTTTATGATAGCACGCGATCTGTTTGGAGCAAAGATGACAA
This sequence comes from Chloroflexota bacterium, assembly GCA_019240175.1. Taxonomy (GTDB): domain Bacteria; phylum Chloroflexota; class Chloroflexia; order Chloroflexales; family Kallotenuaceae; genus LB3-1. The sequence continues at coordinate 3,826 of JAFAYS010000047.1, forward strand.
CATTACAAGATCCCGCAGCCGCTCAAGCCACCAGCGCCGGTGCGGCGTATCAGGCCGCCGTCGATCAGGTCGTGGCAACTTTGCAGACCGATCCGCAGCGTGGCCTGAGCTCGGCGGAGGCCGGCCAGCGTCTTCAGCGCTACGGCCCCAACGAGCTGGAATCCGCGCCGCCGATTCCCGCCTGGCGGCGCTTTCTGGCGCAGTTTCAGGATGTGCTGGTGATCTTGCTGCTGATCGCGACGGCGATCTCGATCGGGCTGTGGATCTATGAGCGCGACTCGGCGCTGCCCTACGAGGGCATTGTGATCTTTTCGATCGTGCTGCTGAACGGCGTGCTGGGTTACGTTCAGGAAACGCGTGCCGAGCAGGCGGTGGCGGCGCTGCGGGCCATGTCGGCGGCGCACGCGACGGTGATTCGCGACAACGAGCGGCAGAGCATTGCCGCGCATGACGTGGTACCCGGCGATCTGATCCAGATCGAAGAGGGCGACACGATTCCCGCTGATGCGCGGCTGATCCAATCGACGGCGCTGCAAACCTCGGAGGCCTCGCTCACCGGCGAAAGCCTGCCGGTCTCCAAAGATACGCAGCCGATCGCGGGCGAGGCTGGGCTAGGCGATCAGCACAACATGCTTTTCAGTGGCACGGCGGCAACCTATGGCCGCGGTCGGGCGGTGGTCGTCGCGACCGGCATGCAGACCGAGATGGGCAAGATCGCCGGGCTGCTGCAAAATACCGAGTCCGAGTCGACGCCGCTGCAAAAGGAACTGGATCGCACCGGCAGGCTGCTGGGTGTCGTCGTGCTGATCATCGCGGCGGTCGTGGTGATCACGATTCTGGTTGTTGAAGGCATTCGCGATTTTTCCGATGTTGTCGATGTGCTGATCCTGGGCGTGGCGCTGGCGGTGGCGGCGGTGCCCGAAGGGTTGCCCGCGATCGTCACGGCGGTGCTCTCGATCGGTGTGCAGCGCATGGCCGGGCGCAACGTGATTGTGCGTAAGCTGCCGGCGGTGGAGACGCTCGGCTCAGCGACCGTGATTGCTTCGGACAAGACCGGCACGCTGACCGCCAACGAGATGACGGTGCGCACGGTGGTGACGGCTAGCGGACGCGCCGATATCAGCGGTACCGGCTACACACCCGAGGGTGAGATCCATACCACCGACGGCTCGGGCGATGGGGGCGCGCTCCGATCCGAGGTTCGCCGCACGCTGCGTGCCGCCGATCGCGCCAATAACGCCGCGCTGCAAGAGCGTGATGGCCGCTGGACGATTCAGGGCGATCCGACCGAGGGCGCGCTGATCGTCGCGGCGCGCAAAGTTGGGCTGACCGCCGACGCGCTGGAATCGCGCTTTACCCGTATCGGTGAGGTGCCTTTTTCCTCCGAGCGCAAGCTGATGTCGACGGTACACCAGGATGCGGATCAGGAGCAGCGGCTGCTGGTCTTCTCCAAGGGCGCGCCCGACGTGCTGCTGCCGCGCTGCTCCCACGAGCTGGTCGGCGATGATACGCGACCACTGAGCGACGCGCGCCGTGACGAGATTCGCCGCATCAACGAGCAGCTTGCCGGCGAGGCGCTGCGTACGCTGGGCATTGCTTTTCGCTCGCTGCCGCCCGACGCGCTTAGCGATACCGTGGATGAGCACATCGAGCATGATCTGGTCTTTCTGGGGCTGGTCGGTATGATCGATCCGCCGCGCCCCGAAGTGCGCGAGGCCGTGAGTCGCGCCCGCCACGCCGGCATTCGTCCGATCATGATCACCGGCGATCATCCCAAAACCGGCCTGGCGATCGCACGGGAGCTGGGCATTGCCGACAACGATCGCGTGATGATCGGCGCGGACCTGGCGCGCACCGACGATACGACGCTGCAAACCGTTGTCCGCGAAACCTCGGTTTTTGCGCGCGTTAATCCCGAGCACAAGCTGCGCATCGTTGACGCGCTTCAGCGCAACAACGAGGTCGTGGCCATGACCGGCGACGGCGTCAACGACGCGCCCGCGCTCAAAACCGCTGATATTGGCGTGGCGATGGGCATCACCGGCACCGATGTTTCCAAAGAAG
>JAFAYS010000265.1 GCA_019240175.1 Chloroflexota bacterium
GCGGATCGCCGCCGGTGGCGTCGGGGTCGGGCGTGTCGCCTTTGAGGTAGCTGCTGCCCTGGCCGCGCGTGTCCATCACCAGATGCGCGTAGCCCGCGCTGCTCCACAGCAGCCAATCGGTTGGGAAGCCGCGCCCGCCGCCGTAGCCGATGTACTCGACCACGCAGGGCAGCGGGCCGGAGCGCTGGCGCGGCAGCAGCAGCCAGCCCTTGATCGTCTGACCGCCATAGCCGTTGAAGGTCACATCGAAGACTTCCACCGTCGCCAGGCCATAGTCGACGGGCGCGTAGCTTGGGTTGAGCGGCGTTTGTCGCGCTTCGTCAAGCGTCTGCTGCCAGAACGCATCGAAGTCGGCGGGCTCGTCGCGCGGCGGCAGGTAGCTGCGAAGTTGATCGAGCGGTAAATCGAAGAAGGCCATGGAGCTCTCCTTAGCTAATGTGATCGCTACGCAGTCTATCGTTTGCCCGCTGTCTTGTCGAGCAGCGCTGCCGAGCGCGATCTTCGACGTTTGGCCCTGGTGGTCGGCTACTCGGCGCTTGTACACTTAGCCAGGCAGATTCGTCTGGCTTGATCTGTGGCTCAGCACGAAAGGAATTCCAGCATGCTTGCTCGATACCATGCCCAGGCCCTGCGTGAGCTTTACGCCCGTCTCGAACAGCTGGATATGCCCTGGGTTGTCACCGGAAGCTGCGGCCTGGTGCTGCAAGGCGTCCCGGTCACCGTCCGCGATATCGATCTGCAAACCGATCAGGACGGAGCTTACGCGATCGCGCGTTTGTTTGCCGCCGAGGTTGTGCGGCCCATTCGCCACTCGCACACCGATCGTATTCAATCGCACTTTGGCGCGCTCAGCGTCGGCGGGATCGAGGTTGAGATCATGGGCGCTGTGCAGTATCGGCAGACGGATGGCGCGTGGTCGCGGCCCGTGGATGTGCGCCAGCATCGCCGCTATGTGCCGTTTGGGGAATTGGAGCTACCGGTCCTGGATCTGGGCTATGAGCGGCAGGCGTATGCCAATTTGGGACGCAGCGGCAAGGTTGCGCTGTTGGAGAGGTGGTTGGCGCACGCTTCGTAACCGGCGACAGGCATGCAGAACGCTGTGCGACATAACCACCTCTACCGGCGATCGTCGTTTGGTTATGAGCGCTTAAACGCGTGGTAGTCCATCATCAGGCAGCGGCTTTGCACCACCTTGATGCCCGCGCGGGCCAGCGTTTCCGCCACAGCGTCCTCGCGAATGCCGCTCTGGAACCACACCGCAGCCGGTCGCTTGGCCAGAAAATCCTCAAGATGGCCGGGCAGATCTTCAGGCCGCCGAAACACATCCACGATATCGATCGCGCCGGGCACGTCCACCAGCCTGCGATACACCGGTCGATCCAGCATGTGCGTGAGCTGGCGCTCATAGACCGGCACCGGCACAATCTCCAGCCCTGCGGCGGCCAGGGCCTCGGGAACATAAAACGCGGGCATGCCAGGGTTACGCTCCGAGCGCATGCCCAGCACCGCCACACGCCGTGCCTGCGCCAGTAAACCGTGAATATCCTCGCCGCTCGTCAGCAAATTAGCTCGCCAATCGTCCATCGAATCTCCGTTCCTACGCTACGCATTTAGTTTTTTCAAGCAGATTGTATTCCATTGTAGATTTGCTGTGTTTTGTGACATTACTTGTCACAACGGCGGCTTAGAATACACACAGTTAATCCGATACGGCTGAAACCTCACAGCCGAGCTGAGCATGATAGGAGCGTATGGTTATGAACAAGCTGATTTGGACCTTGCAAGTGCTTCTGGCGGTCGTCTTCCTGGCCCACGGTGTCATGTTCCTGAATCCACCGGCTGAGTACGTGGAGATGATGAACGCCCAGCTCGGCGTCGGCTTCCGCCTCTTCCTGGGCGTGGCCGAAGTTCTCGCCGCGATTGGCCTGATCGCGCCGGCGCTCACCCGTATTCTGCCCTGGCTGACGCCGCTGGCCGCCGCAGGTGTGATGATCATCATGGTTGCCGCGACCGGCATGCATTTCATACGGGCCGAGTATTCAAGCACAGTTACCACGGCGATCCTGCTGGCGATGGCGACCTTTGTGGCCTACCAGCGCTGGAAAGTCCGCCCGATCGCGCCGCGTACTGCTCCGGTGATGGCTCGCTCGTCGGCGCATTCGTAATCCTTAAACAGAACCTAGAACCCAGAACCTAGAACCTGAGCAATTCGGTTCTGAGTTCTGGGTTCTTTGGTTTATCTGCTCTTGATGTTCTAGATGAACTGCGCGGTGATGCTGCGCTGGCTGTTTTTCAACGCGTGCGGCGGCCCCTCAAATAAGACCTCGCCGCCGGCGCTGCCGCCCTCCGGCCCCAGGTCGATAATCCAATCCGCCTGGCGGATCACGTCCAGATGATGCTCGATCAGGATCACGGTGTTTTTGGCGTCCACCAGCCGATCGATGATCGCCATCAGCAGTCCAATGTCCGAAAGATGCAGGCCGGTGGTCGGCTCGTCCATGACGTAGACGCTGCCCTTTTTATGCAGCTCGGTCGCCAGCTTCAAGCGCTGTCCTTCGCCGCCCGAGATCGTGCTGAGCGGCTGGCCGAGCTTCAGGTAGCTCAGACCGACATCGTTCATGGCCTGCAGCACAGCCTTGATCTTCTTCTCCGTGAAAAAGGCCAGCGCTTCTTCCGCCGTCATGTCCAGCACATCGCTGATCGTTTTGCCGCGCAGATGATACGCCAGCACCTCGGCTTTGAAGCGCTTACCCTCGCAGATCTCGCAGGTTGAGACAATGCCTTCCATGAACGCCAGATCGGTGTAGACCACGCCCAGGCCGTTGCAGTTTTCGCAGCTGCCCGTCGAGTTGAAGCTGAAGAGCGAGGCGCTGACCTGGTTGGCTTTGGCAAATGCCGTGCGAATATCGTCCATGATGCCGGTGTAGGTGGCTGGAGCCGAGCGGCTATTGGCGGTCACGCGCGACTGATCGATCACCAGCGCGTCCGGGTGCTGCGCCAGGAAAACGTCGTTGATCAACGTGCTTTTGCCGGAGCCCGCCACGCCCGTCACGATCGTCAAAACGCCGGTGGGGATCTTCACCGTGACATTCTTCAGGTTGTGCAGGTTGGCGTTTTTGATTTCCATCTCCCCGATCGGCTGTCGCACGTGTTGCTTGACCGGCAGATGCTGCTTCAAGAACTGGCCGGTCAGGGTGTCGGCCTGCTTGAGCGCGGTATAGCTGCCTTCGAACACCAGATGACCGCCGTGTGTGCCCGCTCCCGGCCCGAGGTCCACCACATGATCCGCGATCGCGATCACATCCGGATCGTGCTCGACCACCAGCACCGTATTGCCTTTGTCGCGCAGCTTCTTGAGCAGATTGTTCAGCCGGGCGACATCGCGAGCGTGCAGGCCCACGCTGGGCTCGTCGAGAATGTACAGCATCTCGGTCAGGCTGTTGCCGAGGTGGCGGATCATCTTCACGCGCTGCGACTCGCCGCCGGAGAGCGTTGAGGTTTCACGGCTGAGACTCAGATAGCCGAGCCCGATGTCTACCAGATGTTCCAGGCGCTCGGTGAGGCGCGCCGCCAGTCGCACGGCGATCGGATCGCTGAAGTGGGCTAGAAACTTAACCAACTCGGTCGCCTCCAGATCCGACAGCTCGGCGATGTTGCGCCCATCGATCCGACAAGCGAGGGCGGCCTGGTTGAGCCGCGCGCCGTGACAGAGCGGGCACGTCTGTGAGTTGGTGAACTGCTCGAAGATCGCGCGGTTGCGATCCGACATAGCCGCCGTGTCCTTCTTGATGTACGAGCGGTTGAAGCGCTCGACGACACCCTCGTACTTCGAGCCAAACTCGCCCCAGGAAACTTTCACATTTTCCTTGCCGTAGAGCAGCGCCTGAAGCTCCTCGTCGCTGTAGTCCTGGATCGGCTTGTCGTTGTCGAAGAGGCCCGACATCGGGTACATCTTCCACATCCACTTGCCGACTTTGAACTCAGGATGCAGGATCGCGCCGTCGTTGAGCGACTTGCTGCGATCAAGCAGCTTATCAAGATCCACCTGCACGGTCTTGCCGATGCCCTCGCACTCGGGGCACATGCCCTGCGGCGTGTTGAACGAGAAGGCGTAGGCCGGCCCGGCGTATGGCTGCCCGACCCGCGAGAAGAGCAGCCGCAGCAATACCGCGATATCGGTGTAGGTACCGACCGTCGAGCGCGAGCCGCCGCCGACACGCTTTTGATCGATAATGATCGGCGCGTTGAGATGCTCGATGCCGTCGACGTCGGGCTGGCCGTAGTGCGGCAGGAAGCCCTGCACAAAAGCTGTGAAGGTCTCGTTGAGTTGGCGCTGTGCCTCGGCGGCGATTGTGTCGAAGACCAGCGAGGACTTGCCGGAGCCTGATACGCCCGTAAACACGGTAATCTTCTGCTTGGGAATATTGAGCGAGATATTCTTGAGATTGTTCTCGCGCGCGCCGTGGACCTCGATGAACTGACGATCTGTCATGCTAGCTCCTTAAATCTAGGGAACAAGAGAACAAGAGAACAAAAGAACCTAGAACCCAGAACCTAGAACCTAGAGGTGGATTTTTTAGGTTCTTAGTTCTAGGTTCTAGGTTCTGACTTATGGCAGCACCCACCCACCGCGGCTATAGGTCGTGGAGTCTAAGACCGCCAGCCAGTCGAAGTCGTCGAAGCTGGCCGGGGAAAGCACCGTATAGCTGGGATTTTTCTGGCTGCCGGAGCGGATCGGCAGGGCGGCGATCTCCGCGTCTGGCAGTCCTTGGCCTCGATAGGTTGGAATCAAGACGCCAGACTCCGGCAGACTCGTCAGCAAGGCTTCAAGCGTGCCCGGCGCGGGCTGTTCGATGCCGTTCGGCTCAGAAACGCCCAGCGCAGAGCCGATCACGACATAACGTGAGCCCAGCATCTCACGCAGATGCGCGCCCGCCGGCCACCAGGAGACCAGGTGCGGCCCAAGCTGCCAGTCGATCCGGGCGCGCTGCAAATGACTGTTGTGCGCAAAGGCCAGCACCTTGCCCCGGCCACGCTCGCGCGCGACAATGTAAGCTAGATTGTCGGCCATCATGGCGTCGCGAATGCCGCCCAGCCTGCCAATGCGATCATCGGCGGTTCGCGCCAGCTCGGCATGGTAGTTGAGCAGCTGCCGCGCAACGACCGCGTAGTGCAGCGCTTCCCAATATCGATCCGCATCACTGCTGGCGATCAGCTCGGGCCGGCGAATCTGAAGCTCGCTGATCAGGTCTTCGGTCTCGACGCGTAGCGCTTGTGCGGCAGGCGATAAGCCCACGGCGAGCGACGGATTCATCGACGCGTCGGGATTTTCCCAGTCGGCATCTGCGCCGATCAGCGCGTCGATACGTTCGCGACGCTCGTGGCTGCGGCTGCCGTCGATCGCGGCCAGATAATCGAGCGCAACATACAGCACGTGGCGCGGGCTGTCGGTGCCGATCACTTCGGTCGGGCTGTCGAAGCCATAGAAGCGCAGCTTGACGCTGTGCGCGGGATCGGCGTTATAGGCGCGCATCCACTCCACCAGCTCGCGCGTTGTGTCGAGGCCGCCGAAGCCGTGGCTAAAGCCGGTCTCTTGAATCGCCGCATAGTCTGCTGGGCCGCGCCCGGCGATGTACTCGTTCACGAGCTGACCACGTGGAAAACTGCTCTCGATCGCGATCGCGCTATAGCCATGCGCCGCTACCAGGCGCTGGAAAAGCTGGTTGCGCAGGCTCAGGAGCGCCTCGCCGCCATGCAGCGCTTCGCCAAAGCCTAGCAGCTCCACCGCATCGCCAAGCGCGGCGATCAGCGCATCGATGGCGGAATCAACGCTATCCGGCGCATCGACCGAAAACGGCAGCGCTGTGTGAGAAATCCACTCGGCGATTGTTGCGTGCGTGGGATGAGATGGAGGAGTGCTTATTCTTTGTCTTCTATCACTGGAGATCAACTGCTGCTCCTTTCTGCATTACAATACTATTTTAGAACTCAGAAGCAAGTCTTGGGAGTTTTGGATCGAGCAGCGGCTATTTTGCTCGGTTTGTTGCCAAAAAGTCTCAACAAGGACGTACGAGTTTCACATGACAGTTAGTGCATATCTACGCACAAAAGATCTGGCCGAGGCTGCACATATCAGCGTGCAGCAGGTGCGCAACTACGAGGCAAACGGATTTATCCCGACAGCTGAGCGTAGCCCAAGCGGCTATCGTCGCTACACACGCCAGCATCTGGTGGCGCTCAAAACGGTCAGGCAGCTGATCGCAGGCTATGGTCCGGAGCGGGCGCAGCAGATCATGCGGCTGGTCGATGCGGGCAAACTGGCACGTGCGCTGACGGTGATCGACGAGCGCCACGCCGATCTAGCCAGAACGCGGCTTCAGCTCGACCAAATGCTGGCGGCGCTGCGGGTGCTGGTCGCGCAATTACCGCCGGCAGCGCATGCTCACGGTGCCGAGCGCCTACGGGTTGGTGCGGCGGCGCGGGAGATTGGCGTACGCGTGTCGTCGCTGCGCTTCTGGGAGCAGCAGGGCTTGCTACAGCCGAGCCGAGACAAGCACAGTCGCTATCGCTTCTACGACGAGCGACAACTGCGCCGGCTGCGGATTGTGGCGCTGCTCAGACAAGCACACTATGACTTCGCCGCAATTCGTACGACGCTGGACGAGCTTGAAGCCGGAAAGCCCCGGCGCGCTGTAGCAGCAGTCGAACAGCGGCGCAGCGAGCTTGCCGCCTTGAGTTTGAGCTGTGTCGAGGCAATGGCCGGGCTGTATGCGTACATGCGTGAGTATTTCGCCGATCAGCTGCTTCAGATCCAGGCTGC
>JAFAYS010000284.1 GCA_019240175.1 Chloroflexota bacterium
TCTTGATCTGCCGCATCTGCACGATCTGCACAGTTTGTATTCCCTGCATCAACGAGTGCATCTGTGGGCCGTGCAATATCTGCGGCTTCACGGGCGGTGGCGGCTTCAGCGGTGGCGGTAATCGCTTCGGCGGTCTGGGCGGCTAGCATGTCGGCCCGTGCTCACGCTGTGGGATTGATCGAAAATCCCACAGCGCCGATCGTGCTACCAAGCAACACGTTTCCCGACTCGCAGCTTCACATCCCGTAGCAACATCTATGAATACACACGACTCGGCCTACTACGTGCTCGCCGCCGGCATTGATGCCGTGCCGCTCAACGATGGCAGTCTTCTTTGTCGCTCCGATACGCTAGCGCTCCGCATCGAGGGCGCGTTTGCCCGCGTGCTGGCTCAGCGCGTGCTGCCACTGCTGAACGGCCAGCGCAGCTTTGAGCAGATCGCCGGGCTGCTGCCGGATCTGCCGCGCGAGGAGCTGCGCCAGCGATTGGATGAGCTAGTCCAGGCGCAGGTATTAAATCGCCAGCAACAACCGCAAGCCACAGCTACGGCACATCCGACGCTGGCTCCGCTGCTGGCGATGCTCGAAACGATTGGGCTGGAAGCGCCGGTCGCGTTGCAGACGCTACAACAGCTGCGGATCGTGATTGTGGGCCTGGAAGCGCACGGCGCGCAGCTGGCGGCATTGCTGGCTGACTGCGGTGTCGGCAGTCTGGTGCTGGTTGATCCGTTTCCCTGCCAGCCGGGCAATCTCAGCTTAATGCCACTGGTCGGGCCTGAGGCAATCGGTGTGGCACGCGAGCAAGCGCTGCAAACCGCGCTGCAAGCACGCGGCGTCACCAGCGCGATCACGATCGGTGGCGCGCAGGAGCTGACCAAAGAGCGCGTCGCGGCGCTGGCAACAGATGCACATCTGCTGGTCGGCTGCTTCGACAAAGGCTTTTCTGCTACCAATCACTGGATCAATCGCGCCAGCCTGGCGCAGAATATTCCCGCGCTCTACGCCGAGCTGCGCGGGCACACGGCGCTGATCGGGCCGGCGGTGCTGCCGGGCCAGACCGCATGCTACATGTGCTACCGCATGCGCAGCATCGCCTGTGAGGAAGATTTCAACGCCGCGATGTCCTACGAGGAGTTTTTGGATCACCAGAAGCGGCCCGCGCTACATGAGCGCGGCGTGCTGCCGATGCTGCCGCCCTACGTCGGCAGTCTGCTGGCGCTGGAAATTCTCAAGCAGTCGCTGAGCCTGAGCCTGCCCGCGCTGACCAACAATCTGTTGGAGTTCAACGCGCTGACCATGCAGACCACGAGCCATCCAATTCTGCAAAAGCCGGATTGTCCCGTCTGCGGCGAAAAAAAAAACTGGATTAGATCGGAGCCGCTGATGGCTGAGCTGCGCCAGGAGCAGAGCCCACCGGGCGATCTGCTGGCGGTTGATGACCAGCTGGTGAGCCGCAAAACCGGCATCGTGCGCAATCTCATGCTGATCAAGCAGGATACCAGCGAGCCGGCGCGGCCACTGGTGATCGCCGCTGAGATCGCCAATCATCGCTTTTTGGAGCACGAGCCCAAGGAACAGCGCATGTGCTCCGGCAAAGGCCTGACCAGCGACGCGGCGCGCATCAGCACGCTGGGCGAGGCCGTCGAGCGCTACTCGGGCGCGTGCTGGGATTACAGCGAGATCACCTATGGGCGGCGGCGCGAGATCGACGGTGCCACGCTCGATCCGCGCGACCTGGTGCTGTACAACACCGATCAGTACGCGCGGCTGCCCTACCAGCCCTACACCGGCGAAAATATTCTGGGCTGGACACGTGGCCGCTCGCTGGTGACCGGCGAGCAGATGTTTGTCCCGGCGCTGGCGATCTATCTCAACTACGACATGCGCGCGCCCAACGAGTTTTTGTGCCCGATCACCTCCAACGGCCTGGCTACCGGTGCCACGCTGGCCGATGCGATCCTGGCGGCGACCTGCGAGGTGCTGGAGCGCGATGCGTTTATGATCGCCTGGTTTAATCGCATGCCCGGCCAGCGCGTCGATCCTCTGACGCATCCCGACGCCGACATGCGCGAGCTGTGCGCGGCCTACGGGCGGCGCAACGTCGAGATGCGCATCTACCGCGTACCGGTCGATCATCCCTGCCATGTCTTCGCCTCGGTCGCGCTTCAGCTCGACGACGCCGACGCACCGGCGGTGGTGGTTGGCCTGGGCGCGGATCTCGACGCCAGCCGCGCGGCGCGCAAGGCCATGCTCGAGATCGGCCAGGTGCGCCCGACGCTGCGCAAGCGTATGCGCGACCCCGAGCAGCGCCGCCGCATGGAAGAGCTGGTAGCAGATCCGCATCTAGTCAAAACGCTGGACGATCACGATCTGCTCTATGCCAGCCGCCAAGCGATCGGCGCGCTGGACTTTCTGCTCAAGCAGCCGAGCGAGCCGTTCGACTGGCAAGGTAACCGCTGCGATGCCGCGCCAATCGATCGGTTAGAGCGACTGGTGGCGCATGGCCGCGCCGAGGGCTGGGATCTGATCTACGTCAACCTGACGCCGCCTGACATGCAGAAGCTGGGCCTGTACACAGTTCGCGCGATCTTGCCCGACTTTCAGCCGATCCACTTTGGCTGGAAAGAGCCGCGCCTGGCCGGCCAGCGCCTCTACGATCTGCCGCGCCGCCTGGGCTACTCCGCCGCGCGCACCACGCCCGCACAGCTCAACGACGATCCGCATCCTCTCGCCTGAAGCAAAGAGCGCATCCATGTTTCGAGAAAAATACCCGCTGGCCTGGACCTTTCATCGCAACACCAGCCGCTGGCCGTTCAATATGCAGCCGCTGCGCGAGCAGACCGAGCCGGAAGCGCCGTTCAAAGAATACCTGAGCGCGCCGCTCTTCCCGCTGCCGGAGCCGCAGCCGCCCACAATCTCGCTCGGCGACGCGATCACACGCCGCGCCTCGTGCCGCCGCTTTAGCGCCACACCCATACCACTACCCGCGCTTTCGACGCTGCTTAAGCTGGCGTACGGCGTGCAAGATCAAGTGTTTGTCGGCGAGCAAGAGTTTATGGAGCGTCCCGTGCCGTCGGGCGGCGGGCTGTATCCGCTTGAACTGTACCTGCTGGTCCAGCACGTGGAGCAGATCGCGCCCGGCATCTACCACTATGCGCCGCAGCCGCAC
>JAFAYS010000590.1 GCA_019240175.1 Chloroflexota bacterium
GCAGATCCGCGCCGATCATCACGGTTTTGCGCGGCCAGCGATCGGCCCACACACCAGCCAGCGGCGCGATCACAGCCCAGGGCAGCGCCAGCGCCACCGACAGCGTCGCCAGCGCGCTTGCGCCCATGTTCCAGCGGTAGACGATCAGCGTGAAGAGCGCGATCGTATCCAGCCAGTCGCCGAGATCCGAGATCACCTGGCCGCTGAATAAGAGCCGGAATGGCCGCTGTTGTAAGGGAGCGAGAATCGTCAAGCGTTTCATCGTAGGTCCGCCATACCGCGACCCTAGGCTGCCGCTGCCGCCGCGTGCTTCGGAATCAGCTCCTCGATCGCGCGGCTGGCCAGCTCCACGCTCTGCATCGCGTTCATACCGATCACCGACGTATGCTCGGGCAGCAGCGGCAAACTGTCGAGCACCGCGTGCAACTCGTCGCGATGCTCAAGATCCAAGTAGGCGTGCCGTCGCAGCGAGCGAAACGCCTCGCGCGGGTAGCCGGTCGCGGCCATCATGCGCTCAACCTGCGCCAGCGTCGGCGGGTAGCCCTCGGCGATCTCCATGTAGCCGAACAAAGCCACCGGATGATAGTGCGCGATCCAGTAGTACTGCGCACCGATCAGCATCGCGACCGTCGGCGAGGGAATCTGGCGCAGCACCACGGCGCGATCGTAGCCCAGCGCTTCAAGATCTTCCAACGACCAGTGCGCGTGCATCTCCTCGGGAATATGCTTTTCCAAGTAGGCGATCATCCCGGCGGCCACCGGATCACTCGCTGCCAACTCGCGCGACCGATCCAGCGCCAGCTCCATCATCGGCACCGTCGCGCGCGTCATGCAGTGCAGCGTAAACAAATATTTGGGATACAGCTCGGCCAGGTCCGGGTGGTCGATCAGCGCGCGACCGGCACCCGCCAGCGCCGGGATCAGCAGATTGATCTTGGCTCGTAGCTGCTGGCTGTGGCTCAAGGTGTTGCTAGCTGTCGTCACGGCGTATCCTTTGCTTGGTGTCCGTCGTCTGGCAGCTCGCCGATGACGAACAGAATGCGATCGCAGCGGCTAGGCCTGGCTCATCAGCGCCATCGCGCTCAACAGCCGATCGGCGTCTTCGGGCGCGGCAGCACGCGACTGCGCGGCCCAGCAAAATTCGCAGATGCTTGAAAACGGCTGCTCGGCCAGATCGGCAAAGCGCGGATGCTCGGTCAGTGCGCCTGCGCCCACACCGCCGATGATATTCAGCACCGGATCGGCGCGAAAGCCAGTCAGCGCCGCGTCCACGTCGAGCGCCGAGTGGCAGCGCGCCCGCAGCCGCTCTGGCCCCAGACCCTTGATCAGCTGCTCGTTGCAGCAGGCCGTGATCTGCCCGTCGTAGCGCACCACCGGCGCGGAGAGCGCGCTACAGGCGGCGAAGCTCGCGCCGGGCCGGCTGGCCTTGTGGTGAAACACCAGCGCACCACGACCATACGGCAGCGGCGGGATCAGGCTGAGCTCGGCGTGCTGGCTGTAATCCTCGCCAAATGCGCGCCGCAGCAGATCTTGCGCCTTGTTTACCATCTCGGGCAGCTTCAGCACCTGCACCACCACCCACACGCCCAGCCCGGCGATCGTGCGAGCGGCGCAGATGAAGCGCTCGTCGTCGATCGCGGCGGCATGAAAGGCGTCGGTGCTGAGAAACACACAGCTGACCGGCCTGAGCACCTGCTGAATCCACGCGGGAACGTGGGCATTGGCCCAGATGCCGCTGGTGTAAAGCACAATCTCTTTGTCAGCCGCCGCCAGCCGCTCGATCGCAATCTGCAGGCCGCGCCGCTCGACAAACGGCTCGCCGCCCGAAATGCCGATCGTGGTCAGCTCGGGCTGCGCGCAAATGCCGGCGACAATATCCTCGAACAGCGCAAAATCGCGGATCGTCGGGCTGTCGCCGCGCGCATCCACCGAGCAGTGCGCGCAGCCCACCGGACAGCGATCCGTGATATACAACAGCAGCGAGCGGCCCGGAATCGAGCGAATATGATTGACTTCCGCGAGCGTTAGCCGACGCATACAGCCCTCTTCTCCGGCGCATAGCCGAGCCAGCGCAGATGCTCGTAGGTCAAAATGCCCTGCGAGAAGCGCTCCTGCTGCATCAACATCACCTGCTGCTCGACGATCGGCATGGTCGCGCGGCTGATCACCGGCTCCAGCTGCGTGATCACTGCCGGATCGTTAGCCACCTTATGGCAGGTCGCGCAGTAGCCGTCGCAGCCGTTACCCGCGCTGTAGCGCTCGGCGACATAGTGCGGGCCGAAGACGCGGATCGCGCGTACAAAGTGCGAGCTGAGGCAGCGCTCGCGAATCGTGGTCCAGTCGTCGACGGCGGCGTGACCCAGCAGCAAATGCTCGGGATGCGGCCCATCGACCACGGCCTGGTTGCAGCAGGCGACCACCGCACCATCAAAGGCGACGGTTGGCCAGGCGGCTAGCACGCACGGCGCGGGATCGATATCGAGCGGCAGATGCGGCAGATGCGCCGGCTGCTGCTGAAGCCAGGTTTTGGCGCGGCCCACGGCGCGCACCTGCGCCACCATGATCGGCACGCGATCCGCAAAGGTTTGCCGAATATCGTCGATCACCTCGGCCAGATACGGATCGTGCGCGTCCAAGCCGACGACCTGCAAGCTCACATCCTGGCCGCGATCGACGAGCTCATGCAGTACGCGGAAAACCTGCGCGCGCGGCACTTGCTGCTCATGAAATACGTCAAGGCTGGCTGTGAAATGATCAACTGTCGCGATCACGTCGCGAATCAAGGGTGGAACTGTAGGCTCACGGGCAAAGAACATGCCCGATATCACGCAAACTTTGGTGCCGACCGCATGGGCACGCTCGATCAGCTGCTGCACAAGCTTGACACGCAGCAGCGCTTCGCCGCCGGTCAGCATCAGAATCTCGGGGTGATCGGCGGACGTGAAGCTATCGGCAAAGCGTAGGAAGACCTCGGCAGGCTGCTCGTCGCTGGTCAACATCGAGTTGGTCGAGCAATGGGCGCACGAGAGCGGGCAGCGACGGGTGAGCGAGAAGAAAACGGCGGCAGCGGGAACAGGCCGCAGCGCAAGCATATCGACGAGATGCACAGGCACCTCCTAGCCTTTAGGGACGCCCACCTGCCCCTTCCTGCTTGCTGGTGGGCGTCGGCTACCTTCATGAATCGATCAGAAGATCACCCAGCCTGTGTCGTCAGAGGCGGCAAAGCCCTGAACGTCACTCGACATGCGCTCCTGGATCTTGCCGAGCATGCGCGCCTCCTCAGGTGACAGCGACTGCAGCTGCTTGCGCTGATCTTCGGAGAGCTTGTCGGTAGCGATGCCTGCGTTATTCAGCTCTTTGATGGGATCGTAGTTTGTCACGTTCGTATCCCCCTAGTTTGTGGTCGCTCAAAAACAGCGCAGGGAACAGCCAACCGCGCCCAACGCGCCGATCGCTCAGCGGATAGCGTTCTACGGAATCGACAACCGGAAAGGAGCGACGAGCAAGGCCCGTCCTCACGTTTGCGCAAAACGTAGCTGATTGAGGCTAGCCGTACACACGCTAGCTTCTGAAGCTCAGGCTGACTATCGGTTGCGGTTAGAGCTGCTGATTGTACTGTTTTTAAGCGGCTAGGTTTAAGAAGTGACCTGCTAGTAGATGATAACACCCGTGTCGTCGGCGGGGGCGCGGAAGCCCTGAACATCACCTTTGACACGATCGTTCACACGAATCAGCGTTTCCACCTCTTCGGGCGAGAGCGATTTCATGGCATCTTGCTGGTCCTGGGGTAGCTTATCAAGCTGAACACCAGCTTCCCGAAGTCGTTTTACCGCATCGAACTGTGCCATGTGTTCACCTCCTTAGGGTGTGGCAATGGTTCTCGAACGGTTGAGCAGGGATGCTGAATATCCATAGGAAGGGGCGGAGCAGTGGATATTCATGAAGACGACGGCATACTCATCTTATACCAAATTTGATGCTTGTCAAGATCGGATTCCGGTCGAAATAGGAGATCGATGATGGTATTTGGAAGCTTATTTGTCCAATTAGTAAAAACACTTGACTAGATCTTACCCATTTCTCAGTCATAATGTCTTAGATAATCGGATTCGTGGAAAGAATATCATCTCACAAAAGCAGAAATTATATACAACGAGCAAGTATCTATCATTTGGAGCTATACTGATGCGACAACTGCTTGTCGCGATGCGGCTGCGACTCGACGGTCATCATCTCACGAGAATCAACACAGGATCAACACATGCTCCCCAACGAACGAATTATCGTCGCGCTCGACTTCGACTCACGCACGGATGCGCTCGGGCTGGTCGATCGGCTCGGCGCTGCCGCTCCCTGCTACAAAGTTGGCCTCCAGCTACTGACGGCGGAAGGGCCTGCGATCGTGCATGCGCTGATCGCCAGGCAGAAAAAGGTATTTCTGGATCTGAAACTGCACGAAATCCCCAACTCGGTCGCGAGCGCGGTGGCCGTCGCGGGCGCCCTGGGCGTCTCGATGGTCACGGTTCACGCCAGCGGCGGCGCGGCAGTTATGCGCGCAGCAGTTGAGGCGGCCCGCCGATTTCCCGATCTGCGAGTCCTGGCGCTCACGGTGATCACCAGCTTACAAGATCAGGATCTCGCCGAGATCGGCGTGGCCGGCTCTGTGCGTGATCAGGTGCTGCGTCTGGCACAGCTCGCCGCTGCCGCCGGCTGTCATGGCGTCGTGGCTTCACCGCAAGAGGCCGCGCTCTTGCGCGCGGTGCTGCCCGCTCACCTGCTAATCGTCACGCCAGGCGTTCAGCTTCCCGGCGGCTCACACAACGATCAGGCGCGGACGGCAACCCCGGCGCAGGCGATCCGCTCCGGCTCGACGCATATCGTGCTTGGCCGCTCCATCGCGCGGGCAGCGGACCCAGGCGCGGCCTTCGCTGCTGTTTACACGGAAGTCGAGCAGGCGCTCAGTCCGCAGTGAGGCGCACAACCTCGCCACTGCGCACAGCCCTGCCCGACGCAGGCTAATCGCGTCCAGCCTCGATGATCTTCTCTGCCAGCAGGCGCGGATTGGAGAAAAGCAGCTCGTGGCTGCCGGGCATTTGCACCAGCCGGTAGAGCCCGAGCCGGCTCGACAGCCTGGGGTGCCAGCCCCACTCGCCGGGCGGCAACGCGGTATCCTCGGTGCCGTTGAGAAAGCTCCTGGGAATTTGCAGCGTGTAGAACTGCTTGAGATCCAGCGGCTCCATGACTGGCCCGTAGGGCTCGGACGATAGCTGCTCATAGGCCTGCTGCGCCAGCTCGAGATCGGCATCGTTGATGAAGGCCTCGCGCCAGATCGGGAAGGGCAGCGTGATGGTGTTGTCGGGCGACGAAGCCGCAAGCTGGTCGAAAAGGCCACGGTAGGGCGGCGGCACCACATCGTACAGGCGCTCGCCATCTTGGAGAATAAAGGCGTTCCAGAAGATCAGCCGCCGAATACGATCCGGGATCACTTCCGCCACCTTGCAGACGATCGTGCCGCCGTAGCTATGGCCCAGCAGCACAAAGTCGGTCAGCTCATGGTCGACAATGAAATCCACAATTGATTGCACCGATTGGGCATGAGTCACTTGCTTATCGACGCCCTTGCCGTGTCCGGCAATTGTTGGTCCGAAGGCGGTATGACCGTTGCGTTCCAGATGCTTGATCACCTGGCTCCAAGACGAGCCGTCATGCCATGAGCCATGAACCAAGACAAAAGTGGACATAGTGGGTTCCTTTCGTGCGGCTCCTGAGGGGTTGGAGCTGCGACACGCGAGTAACGCAGGGCTGGGGGGCCTGAGGTATCCAGTGTACTCCAAGCGAGCAAACAAAGGAACAAGGCGGGTGCCCTTTGGGCGAAGGGAACAAAAAGAAACTGATTCGTTTGTTCCTTTGTCTTGCCCCTCATCCCCCGACGCGTTGCCCCGAACCTCGGTCGGCTTCGACCTCCACCCAGAGGGTACCCGC
>JAFAYS010000961.1 GCA_019240175.1 Chloroflexota bacterium
CCTCGCCGGCTGTGGTGGACGATGCACAGTTTCGGTCGCTGCCGGCATCGATCGCCAACGCCCGCGCGTACCGTGCCCAGGCGCTGGCCGACATGCCAGGCACTGTGGCCCACGCGCGGCGCGCGCTGGAACTTTTGCCCGAGGACGACTATTATGAGCGCGGCACGACTGCGGCACTGCTTGGGCTGGCCTACTGGGCAAGCGGAGAGCTTGAGGCGGCCTACCGCTCGTTTGCCGATGGGCTTAACAACCTGCAGCGCGGCGGCGGCATCCTGATCAGGCTTGGCGGCTCCCTGATCCTGGCGCATATTGCGATGGCGCAGAGTCGTTTGCACGAAGCCGAGCGCACCTACAAGCAGGCCCTACAGCTGGCAACCGCACACGACGGACCAGTGCTCCAAGGAACGGCGGAGCTGTATCTGGGGTTGGCCGAGCTCCACCATCAGCGGGGCGACCTGGCTACAGCTCGGCAACATGTGCAGCACGGCAAAGCGCTGGGTGAGCACGCCTCCCTGCCGGGCTATGAGTATCTGTGGTGCCTGGTAGAGGCGCTCATCACGGAGGCCGAGGGCGATCTGGAGCGTGCCCTCGACCTGCTGAGCCAAGCCGAGCGGCTATTTTACCGCAGCCCGATTCCCGATATGCGCCCAATCGAGGCATTGAAAGCCCGGGTGCTGGCGGCGCATGGCAGACTGCCCGAAGCCCTGGACTGGGTGCGCGACCGCAGCTTGTCGCTGCATGACGACCCTAGCTATCTGCACGAGTACGAGCATATCACCCTGGCGCAGGTGCTGATCGCCTGCTATCGACGTGACCAGGACGATCGTGTTATTCGCGAGGTGGTAGATCTGCTGGAACGGCTGCTACAGGCGGCGGAAGTGAGGCAGCGAAACGGAAGCAGGATCGAGATCCTGGTGCAACTGTCGCTGGCCCACGCGGCCCAGGGCGACATACGGGCTGCGCTGGTGCCGCTGGAGCGTGCCCTGCGTCTAGCTGAGCCTCAGAGCTATGCCCGCATCTTTGTGGATCACGGTGCCGCAATGGCACATTTGCTGCGCGAAGCTGCCGCGCGCCGGATTACGCCCGACTACACCGCAAGGCTGCTGGCCCTATGCGCAGTCGACGCCGACACCAGCCAGCCTCAGCCCGTCGCTGCTGCATCCGCTTCGCCGCTCGCCGAGCCGCTCAGCCAGCGCGAACGCGAGATTCTGCGCCTGCTCGAAACCGAGCTTTCCGGGCCGGGGATCGCCGATGCGCTCATGATCGGCCTGAGTACCGTGCGCACCTATACCAAGAGCATCTATCGCAAGCTCAACGTTAACAGCCGCCGCGCAGCCGTGAAACGGGCATCCGAGCTGGATCTGCTCTAGCCACGAATTCCCTTTCGAGCAAGCCTTTGCTGCGCGCCGGCATGCTCTCCTGCGATTCCCCACATAGATCCCCACACCTGGGGAATGACATCTCCCCATCTACAGTTGTATGCTCTGGTCAAAGGCTTTGAGGATATGTGGAGTGCTCAAGTATGTACCTCCACACGAGACACACGAGGTACAGCATGAGCCTACCACCCTTCTCAACCGAGCACGGCTATGGACGCTGCGAGATTCGCCTGGAAGGACACCTTGATCAGCGCTGGGCCGACTGGTTTGAAGGCCTGAGCTTCACCCACGAAAGCGACGGGACGACCACGCTGGCGGGCGCGCTTCCCGATCAGGCCGCGCTCTATGGTGTGTTCAACCGACTGAGAGATCTCGGCGTAGTGCTGATTTCGGCTCACTATATCAGCCCACGAAAGCAAAAGGTATGAAGATGAAACCGATGATCGTCGAAGAATATGATGCCCGCGCGATGCGCCAATCCCAACCGTCCGAGTACCCCACGCCCAAGCCAACGCAAGCCCCGGCAAAAGCAGCGGCAGCAGACTGGCTTGTGCCCGCAGGACTGATCTTGCTCAGCCTGATTCCGGTGATCGCCGGGGCTGCCCGTATGTTCGAGCTCAGCAGCGGCGCGGAAGTCACGCCGAGCAATGCGCGGTTCTTTGCATCGCCGGTGCCGGTGGTACTGCATATCATCAGCGTCACCCTGTACTCGCTCCTGGGCGCGTTTCAGTTCGCACCCGGCTTTCGCCGCAGGCGGCGCGGCTGGCACCGCACAGCTGGCTGGCTCCTGATCCCAGCCGGCCTGATCGCCGCACTCTCGGGTCTGTGGATGACCCTTTTCTACCCCTGGCCTGCCGGCGACGGCGCGATTCTGTATGGACTGCGGCTTGTGTTCGGCTCGGCCATGCTTGTTTCGATCGTCCGTGGCGTCACCGCGATCCGGCGGCGGGACATCGCCGGTCACGGCAACTGGATGATCCGCGGCTATGCGATCGGTCTTGGCGCGGGCACGCAGGTTCTGACGCACTTGCCCTGGGAGTTACTCTTCGGTAAACCGGATGAGAGCACCAGAGCGCTGCTGATGGGTGCCGGCTGGGTGATCAACCTGGCCGTGGCGGAGTGGATCATCCGCAGGCAAACGGCTCGTCCAATCCGCGCCGCAGCAAACGCCGTCGCATACGGGCGCTCAAACTTGAGCTAGACAAAGTAACCATTCGGTGCGAGATTGAGCGTAGCTCCAGCGACACAAACCTTAGCCCAGCAGCCACGAGCAATCTTGTGCCAACTCAGATTAAGGAGTAAACCTATGCAAGCGATTATCTACGAAACCTATGGCTCGCCCGATGTGCTTGAGCTTAAGCACATAGCCAAGCCTACGCCCAAGCGCGACGAGGTGCTGGTACGCGTTCATGCCGCCTCTGCCAATCCGCTTGACTGGCATTTCATGCGCGGTGAGCCATTCTTAGCCCGTTTCGCAAACGGACTGCGCAAACCAAAAACCACACGTCTCGGAGCCGACATCGCGGGGCTGGTTGAGGCGGTTGGTGCCGAGGTTACACAGTTCCGGCCAGGCGATGCGGTGTTCGGGGAGAATTTCGCGGGTGGGCTGGGCGGCTTTGCCGAGTATGTCGCCGTGCCCGAACGTACGCTCGTCTTGAAGCCGGCCAAGCTATCGTTTGAGGCGGCAGCGGCGGTGCCGGTCGCAGCGCTCACCGCATTGCAGGGTCTGCGCAACAAAGGCAAGCTTCAGCCGGGACAGAAGGTGCTCGTCAACGGCGCGTCGGGCGGCGTTGGCACGTTCGCGGTACAGATCGCCAAAGCGCTCGGCGCGGAAGTGACCGGCGTGTGCAGCACGCGGAATGTCGAGCTGGTGCGTGAGATTGGCGCAGACGCGGTTATCGACTATACGCAAGCAGATTTCACGCGCAACGGCCAGCAGTACGACCTGATTTTTGACGCCGTCGGCAATCGCTCGGTTGCCGACCTGGAGCGTGCGTTGAAGCCACGCGGGATCTGTGCCGTCGCTGGTTTCACGACGTTGTCGCGCATGTTCCAGCTGATGGTACTCGGCGCGTGGAAGTCTCGCACTGGCAGCCGGCAGATTGGCATGATGGGCACAGTACGCGCCAGCCAGGCAGACCTGCTGTTTCTCAAGGATTTGCTTGAAGCCGGCAGCATCGTCCCGGTCATCGATCGTTGTTATCCTCTAAGCGAGACAGCCGCGGCCATCCGGTATCTTGAAACCGGACGCGCCAGAGGAAAAGTCATTATCACCGTGCCGTAACTCGCCATGCCTGCTCTGTGCCATTGCTTGACGCCGATCCGCTCCACCGCGACAATAGCAAGCGCAGCCGACTCTAGGTTTAGAGCGCACAAAGGAGCACACAGACCGGTATGGATCAGCCGATCGACACGCTACGACACGTTAGCTTTTGCGCCGACCTCCCGGAAGCAACGCTCAGGGCACTCGTGGCGATTGCCGTGCCGCTGGGCCGCCCAGCAGGCACGCTGATTCAGATCGAAGGCGAGCCTGCTGAGGCGATGTACATCGTGGCGCAGGGGCGGGTCAAAATTACGCGGCTGGCGGCCAATGGCCGGGAGCAGGTGCTACACGTAGCAGCGTCTGGGCATCACTTCAACACGGTCCCGATCTTCGATGGTGGGCCATGCCCGGCCAACGCTGAGGCGCTCACGGATGTGCGCCTGCTGATGTTGCCGCTCACCTATCTGCGCGAGGTCGTGGAGTCGCATCCGCT
>JAFAYS010001006.1 GCA_019240175.1 Chloroflexota bacterium
AACATGATCTGGCAGGCGTTGGCGTATAGCGGCGATGCGCACGTTATCAACGTAACAGCGCCGGAGCGCGAGTCGCGCGCGGCAGAGTCGCGGCCCGCTGCCGCACCAGCACAGCCGGCAGCCACAGAGTATGGCCGCGCCGACATGCAAACGGCCTACGTCGCGCCAGGCACCGCAATCGAGCAGGCGCTTGCCGAGGTTTGGAGCGCAGTGCTGGGCATCGATCCGATCGGCGTCCACGACAATTTTTTTGAGCTGCGCGGCGACTCGCTGCTGGCGCTACAGCTTGTGGCACGGCTGCATGAGCGGTTCCAGGTTGCGGTGCCCATGCGCAGCATTTTTGAAACGCCAACTGTGGCCGAGCTGGCAGAAACCATCGACGCGCTGCGCGGACCGTCAGCCGAACACGCGCCAGCCGTGCCGGCATCCCTGGTTCGGCTCCAGCCCCACGGCAACAAGCGTCCCTTCTTCTGTATCCATCCATCGGGCGGCATCGGCGCGTGCTACGCGGGCCTGGCGCGCTTGCTCGATCCTGACCAGCCCTTCTATGCTGTAGAAGCGCTCGGTGTCGACGGCACGCAGCTACCGCGCACGTCGATCCAGGATATGGCGCGCGCTTATATCCAGGATATTCGTACCGTTCAGCCGGAAGGCCCATACCTGCTGGGCGGCTGGTCGATGGGCGGCTCGATCGCCTTCGAGATGGCGCAGCAGCTCAAGGCGGCTGGCCACGAGGTTGATCTGCTGGTGCTGATCGATACGCAGGCCAAGCCAACCGGCGCGCCGCCCAGCGAGATCGACGATGTGGATTTGGTCGCGACGATGCTGGGCGCGGAGATGCAGCTTGATCGGGATTTGCTGCTGGGCCACGACACCGACACCCAGCTGGCGATCCTGCTGGAAAAAGCGCAGGCCGCACGCATTCTGCCGCAGCACTTCGCGCTGGAACAGTTCCGGCGGGTGATCCATACCTTCCGCACGCACACCCAGGCGTGGTGGGACTACCGGCCTGGACCCTACGCCGGCTATCTCACCGTGCTCAAGGCCGAGGAAACGATCGGCGACGAGGACCTGGCCTGGCGCGAGGTGACCGCCGCCGATGTCGAGGTGCATCGCATACCAGGCAACCACCAGACGCTGATCCTGCCGCCGCAGCTGGACGCGCTCGCCAGGCAGCTCGACGCGTGTTTGAAGGCAGTTCAAGAGCCCGTAGGCATCGGCCAAGACTGGTAGGCAACCAGCCTGCTCAGACAACATTGTTGCATGTCTCGCGCTCCGGTTGCTCGACCGGAGCGTGACGATTCCTGGCATCGCTCTCCCCTGCACGATCTGGCAGGTCCGACAGGTGGACTGTGCCGGAGCCGGTAAGCGACAACTGTCAGAAAACCTATTGTTGCTCCGCTGGTGGCGCGCTATGCTGGTATCGCAGTCGTAGCCAAGGATATTCTCACAGATGGCAGAGTAATGGATACACGTACCTTTTTACTTGTCGATGCCAATCCAGCCTATCGCGCGATCTTGCGCGCGATTGTGCGGAGCGAGCCGAGCTGGAGTATTGTCACGGAGTCGGGCGATGGTCTCAGCGCGGTTGAGCTGGCAGCGCAGTATCGACCGGATGTGATCCTGATGAATATCGACATGCCGGTGATGAGCGGCCTCGAAGCAACGCGGCAGATCCGACGCACGTCGCACAGCGCGCATATCATCCTCTTCAGCAGCCACCGCGACGAAGAGTTTCACTATGCAAGTCTGGCTGCTGGTGGCGATTATTACCTCAGTCAGGAGCACATCGACAACCAGACGCTCACGTCCTTAATTGGCCGCCTGTCTTTTTTCGTAAAAGGACATGCTCATGCTTGATCTTTCCGCCCCTATCGCAGCCAATGCCACCAGTCACTACACCGTCATCCCCCAGCCATCGGTCGTGCTTTCCGGTGAAGATCTCACGATTGGAACGGTCGGGCGAGTGGCGCGGGGTGGCGCGCCGGTACAGATCACGGATGATGAAGTCACGCTGCAACGTGTTCAAGCGTCGTGTGACTACATTATGGATACCATCGCCAAAAACCTGCCGATCTATGGCGTCACCTCCGGCTTTGGCGGCATGGCCCATGTCGCGATCGACCAAGACGCAGCATTTGACCTGCAAGATAATCTGATCTGGTATCACAAGGCCGGTTCTGGCCGTCGCCTGTCGCGCGCGGATGTCCGGGCTGCCATGCTGCTGCGGGCTAACTCCCACCTGCGCGGCGCATCCGGCATTCGCCTTGAGGTTATTCGCCGCATTGAGCGCTTTCTCAACGCCAACGTAACGCCGCACGTGTACGAGTTCGGCTCGATCGGTGCCAGCGGCGATCTGGTGCCGCTCAGCTATATCACCGGCGCGCTGATCGGGCTTGATCCGTGCTATAGCGTTGATTTCGACGGCGAGGAGCTCGACGCGCTGACGGCGCTGGAGCGGCTTGACCTGCCTCGGCTCCATTTGCGACCGAAAGAAGGGCTAGCCATGATTAACGGCACCTCGGTAATGACGGGCATTGCCGCGAACGTGCTGTGTGATGCGCATCAGCTCTTCACGCTAACGCTGGGCATCCACGCGCTGATGATCCAGGCGCTCGGCGGCACCAACCAATCCTTCCACCCGTTTATTCACGCGCTCAAGCCGCATCCGGGGCAAGTCTGGAGCGCCGCGCGCATGCTCGAACTGCTCGACGGCTCGCAGCTGATCCGCGATGAGATCGATGGACGACACGATCACCGCAAAAACGACCTGATCCAGGATCGCTACTCGCTGCGTTGCTTGCCGCAGTACATGGGTCCGCTCTTCGACGGCCTGCGCGAGATTACCACCCAGATCGAAACCGAGATCAACTCGGCGACCGACAATCCGCTGATCGATGTCGATGCCTATGCCAGCTACCACGGCGGCAATTTCCTGGGCCAGTACGTCGGGATTGGCATGGACCGTCTGCGCTCGATGATTGGCCTGCTGGCGAAACATCTTGACACCCAGATCGCGCTGCTGGTGGCGTCTGAGTTCAACAACGGCCTCGCACCGTGCTTGATCGGCAACACGGGCCGCTCGATCAATATGGGACTCAAAGGGCTTCAGATTGCGGGCAACTCGATCATGCCGATGCTGACCTTTTTGGGCAACTCGATCGCCGATCATTTCCCGACTCACGCCGAGCAATTCAACCAGAACATCAACAGCCAGGGCTTCAACTCCGCCAACCTGGCCCGGCAATCCGTGGATGTTCTGCGGCAATATCTCGCGCTGGGC
>JAFAYS010001073.1 GCA_019240175.1 Chloroflexota bacterium
CGTTTAGATGTGTAAGTACCATGCTTGTACAGCCATATTGTCAGGACGCAATTCACAATACAAAATACTGCAAGTTCCATGCACTCTCAGTACGTCACCGAACTGCGACCGATGTTGGTAGGCGGTCCTGACGGGAAGTGTCTTGTATAGGTTGCTTCTTCGCGCCCGACTGGTGCTACAATACGCGGCCTAGATCATTGATAAGGAGCCCCCCATGTCGGATTTTGTCGCCCTGTATCGTGAGCATTTTGATGAGCTGGTCGAGGAAATCACGAAACGTGTGCTCAGAGAGGCGGGCGGCATGTATGCGACGCTCACGCTGGATCAGCTGCGGCCACGGGTGGTGGCCGGCCTTGGTGCGTTGGCGCGCGACTTAGCGGAGCCGGTCCCGCACTATTTTGGCGAGTTCTGGGCCGAGATGAGCTATCACCGGGCGCGCGAGGGCTACACGATTACCGACGTGCAGCAGACAATCACGATTGTCGAGGAGGTCACGGGGCGCTTGTTTCATCGCGAGATCGGGGATCTGGCCGAGCAGTTGGCGGCGATCGAGCATTTGTATCGTGCTTGTGCGGCAACCAGAAACGCCTTGTTTCGCTCGTTTGTGCAAGCCAACGAGGAAGTGATTCGCACCCAGGCCGCGATCGTGCAGGAGCTGTCGTCGCCGGTGATTCCGATCTACCAGGGCATTCTGGTGCTGCCGCTGATCGGCGCGATCGACTCGCGGCGGGCCGGGCAGATCATGGAGCATCTGCTGGACAGCATCACCGCGCTGCAGGCCGATCTGGTGCTGCTGGATGTGACAGGCGTGCCGGTGATCGATACGGGCGTGGCCAATTATCTGTTTCAAACTACACAGGCGGTGCGGCTGCTGGGCGCGCAGGTGATCCTGGTCGGTATTCGTCCGGAGATAGCGCAGACCATGGTGCAGCTCGGCATCGATCTCAAAACGGTCGTCGCGCACGCCAACCTGCAATCCGGCCTTGAGTACGCGCTGGATCAACGCGGCCTGGCGATTCAGCCAAAAGTTTGATCGTACCTGCTATGCTCTACTATGAGTCGAGGAGAAAGCACATGGCATCTACCTGGTATCCGGTCACCACGCCCGAAGAGCTTGACGCGCACTTCGCCGATTCCGGCGCGTCGCCGACAATCTTATTCAACCACGATCCGTTTTGCCCAATCAGCGCCTACGCCAACCGCCAGATGAAGCAAATCGCCGCCGATGTGTACATGATCGACGTGGCGCACGCGAATCATCTGGCACAGCAGTTGGCGCAGCGCACAGGCGTGAAGCACGAGTCGCCGCAGGTGATCATCATGGTCAAGGGCCAGGCGGTGTGGTCAAAGTCGCATCGCGCGATCACACAGGAGGCCGTCGATCAGGCATTTCAGCAGGCACAAGATCGCGGCACGGCGGAGTAGCTCCGGCGCTGCGATCCTGCCCGCAAGCTGATCTACGCTAGGTTGTGAGCGCGGCCAGGTAGCGCAGGGCGTTAATGCCCGGCAGAAAGAAGTAGGCACCGCCGCGCACGGTGATAAACCGCCGCAGGTTGTGGACGCGCGTGCGCAGCGGCTCGCACTGAACGGTCATCATGCCGTCGGTGCGATCGAGATTGCCGATCACCGGATCGACCTCGTTGTACAGGCCGCCAAAAGCTGGATTATTGATCCAGGTCAGCTGCACAAACTCGAACTGGCGCTCGATGTCGCTGTTCAAGCAGATGAAATGCAGGCCACGCTCGACGCCGTCGTCGACGAAGTGATCGGGCTGGCGCGTGCCATACGAGCGTCCGCGCCGCATGATGCGATGGCGGTTGGCCGAGCGGCGTGCAGTCTCGGCATCAGGTCCGATCGAGTCGCGCGGATTGGCACGCCGCACGTGTGAGCCGATCGGACAGGCGAAGCCGCTGGCGTCGGTCTGCGTGTACCCGAAATTGTTCTCGTTGGTCAGCTGGCCGTCTGCCGCGTGCGGATCGCGCTCTGGATACTGCACCAGTGACGCTCCGCTGGGCCAGCGTCCGACGAACTTGGCACCCAGCCGGACGCATGCCTCAGAATCGCTGGCGTTGTCGGGTCCGCGCGTGGCGGCATCCAAAAATTGCCAGAAATCGGCGACGTGCTGGGCCAACTGGCGAAAGACGAGATACGTACCGTTGCGCCCCAGGTCGTGATTGCCGCCGGGATCGTACAAGCTTTGGGTGTTGGGCGGAATGACCGGCAGCAGGTTGCCGGGATCGCGACCGGGCTCGACGAAGGGTCCTTCGGCAATCACGTCGTAGTCGTTGGTGTAGCCCATCAGAAACTCACCCGCCGGCAACTCTGTCGCATGATGCGTGCGCTGCTGCTGGCGTTCTTTCTTGCCGCTCCCGGCGATCACGGGCTGCCCAATGCCATCGTTGAAGCCGAAGTGCTCCTTGGTGTCGGGCTGGCGTCCCGCCTCCAGCAGCAGAATTTCCTCGACGCCGCCGCTCGCCACAAAGCTGGCCCGTCGCCGCTCGATCTCCGCCGCCAGGGTTGCCTCGTCACGGGCAAACAGCAGCAGCAAGATATCCACCGGCGGATTCGGGTTGTGCTCCTGCGCGCGATCACAGTTGCTATTGCCCCAGCCCCAGAAAGGGGGCGCGCTCTCACCACGATCGCCGAGAATCCGCGCGCGGTACTCGGTCGCCATGCCTTCGATGAATGGCCGCGAAAAGGTCTTGAGCGCGTGTTCATCCAGTCCCAGTTTAGCCAGGCCGGGATGCGTGAAGGCGATGTTGGTGGAGGTTTGCTCTTGCTTGCCTTGCGCGGTTGTGATCTCGCCGCTGATCTCTGCCAGCCAGCGCCGGGCCTTTGGGGCATCCGTGACGCGCAGCAGCACATACGCCGCGCACGAAAGATGGATATATGAGCTGATCACGATCCCCTGAATGTCGTGTCGTTCGAGCTCGGTCATAATCGATTCTCCCGCAGTTTAAAGTCGTTGCAGCCAGGTCTGGACGCCCGCCGGCGCGAGTGGTTGGTACAGGTCTTCGCGGAGCGCGCTGTTCGCGTCGATGCTTTGCACCGTGAGATCGCGGTAGGCGCTGTACCAGACGTTGGTGTACACCTGGTAGGCGCGGGCATCGGCCTTGAAGCGCGAGCCGTCACGCGCGCCGCCCTTGATCAGAAAGCGCGTCCGGGGAAAGTCAACCGTGTTGCTCCAGATTGCGGTCAGGCCGGGGCTGGCCTTGTCGATAAAGTCGTCAAGATAATTTTCCCAGCTGCCATCGAAGTTGCTGACAAAGAGCAGGCGTCGCCCGCCGTCGATGAGCGACCAGTGGGCGAAATGGATGCTGGGAATGCCGCTCAGCTCGCCGTGGATCGCCGTGCGCGCCTTGAGATTGACGAACCACAGCACAGCGCGCAGCGTCAGCAGTCGAAACAGGCCGGGCTTGACGATCGCGAAGCTGGCCATGTGATTTTGAAAGGTGTGCGTGCGATCTTCGCGCTGCGTGAGCTGCCCAACGTGGTCATGCTGGGCCGCGCCAATCCAGACTGGATCGTGGCGCTCTTTCCAGCGCAGGACGACCAGGTAGAGCAGAATCAGCGGGATCGTCACTTGCCAGAAGAACAAGATGATCAGCCCTGCCAGCACGATCGTGCCCCAAAATGTGATCACGGGAATCACACGCTCGGCCCAGCTCAGGCGCGGTCTGGTATTGGCGGCCCAGCTAAACTCGGGCTGGCGCTTGACCGCTGCTTGGAGCTGCTGCCGCAGATCTTGCGCCGGCAGCTTGGGATGACCGCTACAGGTCAGCGTGTCAGCCGTGCACTCGAGCAGATCGCGCAGCTGCGCCTCCTGTGCGATTCGTGCGGCGGTGCGGCCAGGATTGCCGATGTGGTACGCGTTCGGTCGGACGACGTGCGCGCGCAGGTAGCCCAGCATCTGCTCACGATCGGCGGTGCTGCTGGCGGGATAATCGACGCAGCAGCTATAGATGCGGTGCAGGCCGTCGGCGGCGTGACAGTACAGCTCTTTCAGGTAGGCATCGAGCGGCCCGTCGAAGTTGTTTTCGAAGACCAGCGTCACGCCGTAGGTCTCGTCTTTGCTGAGAAACAGGCTCGCAAAATGCAGCAGCGTCAGCTTGGGAAACGGCAGGTGCGTCTGCTCTAGCAGGCTGTCGGCGATCTCGGCCAGCAGTTGCTCCAGCTCGGCAACCTTGTCGGGCTTGACCTTGGCGATAAAAGTGAGCACGCTATGGCTCATAAGCGCCTCCATGCGGAACATCACGCGCGGGAGAATCGCGCGACCAGCGGTCGGCAGAGACAGCCGGCGCTGGCTTGGAGTGAGGAAGATCGTTGTAAAGGGTGAAAGGTGAAGTGGAGAAGTTTTCCTCTCCATCATAAGGCATCGATCTATCATCGATCTTGCAAATACGCTGGATTTTGGTGTGCGGCTGGATCTGAGATTCACGCGATTGCAAGCTTGGTCAATCAGGCAACATTCGCCTGCTCACGCTGCCCTGATCTCCTCGCCGCCTGGATGCGTCAGGTTTGCAGCCCAGCGCGACCTGATGCTATAATGCGCACCGCCAAAACTAACCTTGAGGAGTTAACGATCAATGGAGATCAAGAAGGTTGGCGTGGCTGGGCTTGGCGTTTCTGGTGTCCAGGTATGCGCCCAAACCGGCTATCGCACCATCGCGCACGACCGAGCAGGCCTGTCTGGAAGCTGGTCTGATGCGGCTCGTCGCGATTCTGCGCCACCACGTGAGCGACAACACGCTCATCGCAGCTGCTCGGCTGTAGCGCGCAACAACCTTCACCGCATCGCTGTCGCCAACCCCGCCGACGGTGATCTATCCCACCTATACGATCTTCACCTCAAGAACCAAGAACCAAGAACCAAGAACCTAGAATCGAGAACCCAGAACCTAAAACTAGGTTTTCTCCGATTAAAGAACAAAGGGATTAATACGCTATGAGCTATGAACATATTTTGCTTGAGCGCGACGGTGCGGTCGCGATTGTGCTGCTCAATCGTCCCAAGCAGCTCAACGCGCTGAGCCAGGCGGTGATCCGCGAGATCGACGCGGCGATCGATGAGCTAGCCGCCGACGAGACGGTGCGCGCAATTATTCTGACCGGCTCGGGCGATCGCGCGTTTGCTGCGGGTGCCGACATCGGCGAGCTTGCCAGCTTAGAAAGTGCGACGCAGGGCCGAACGCTGGCGACGCGCTCGCATCATCTGGGCCGCAAAATGGCTGATCTCGACAAGCCGATCATCGCCGCGATCAATGGTTTTGCGCTGGGCGGCGGCCTGGAGCTGGCGCTGGCCTGCGACTTTCGGCTCGCCAGCGATACGGCGCAGGTCGGTCTGCCCGAGGTAACGCTTGGGATTCTGCCGGGCTGGGGCGGCACTCAGCGCTTGCCTCGGCTGGTGGGGCCGGGCATGGCCAAGCTGCTGATGATGAGCGGCGATCGAATCGATGCCGCCGAGGCGCTGCGGCTGGGCATTGTCGAGCGTGTGTATCCGCAGGCTGAGCTGCTGGATGCCGCCAAACAGCTGGCGCAGAAGCTGGCAGGTATGCCGCCGCTGAGCATCGCCGCGATCAAGCAGGCGGTCAATCGTGGCCTTAACATGACGCTCGACGACGCGAATATGTACGAGGCCGGGCTCTTCGCCGAGCTGACGGCGACGCAGGATTGCAAAGAAGGCACGCGCGCGTTCCTTGAAAAGCGCAAGCCCGAGTGGCAGGGCCGCTAACAGTCGAGGATCGTCGCTTGATCGCTGAGCTAGCCAATCTGGATCACGAAACGTCGTCTGACTCTGAGGTGCGCGTGCCGCTGGTGGGCGGCGCGCCGCTGCATGATGCGCGATTTCTTGCGCGGCCCAATCGTTTTGTGGTCGAGGCCGAGCTGGCGAATGGTGAGCGAATTAGCGCGCACTGCGCCGATCGTGGGCGCTTGCTCTGGCTGGTGCCGGGCTTGTCGCTGCTGGTCGGTCACAAGCCGGCGGCTGGGCGCAAAACCAGCTATCAGGTCGCGGCGGCCTGGATCGATGGCGCGTGGTCGTCGCTGGACACGCACCTGCCCAACCGGCTGATCGAGCACGCGCTGCGCCTGGGCGCGCTGCCACAGTTCGCGGCCTATCCCACGATCAAGCGCGAGGCTCGGCACGGCAGCAGCCGCTTCGATTTTCTGCTGACCGACGGCGATCAACAGTGCTACGTGGAGGTCAAAAGCGTCGGGCATGTCGAGGACGGCGTGGGCCGCTTTCCCGACGCGCCGACTGAGCGTGGCTCTCGTCATTTACGCGAGCTGGCAGCGCTGGCGGCTGCGGGCATCCGCACAGCCGTTGTGTTTGTTGCTCAAAACGCCAACGCCACGGTCGTCATGCCGGATCGCGCGATCGACCCGGATTTTGCTGATACGCTGGGCGCGGTAAAGCAGGCCGGCGTCGAGATCTACGCCTACCGTTGCCCGGTGGAGCGAAATGGCATAACATTAATGCAGGCGCTGCCGTGCGTGATCGAGGCGTGAGGTAAAGCATTGGAAGATATACTGGCCTTTGTGCAATTTCTGCATCCGGGCGGGGAGCATGTACCTGATTCTGATATCGGCAAATCCTGGAATCGTGGCGAGCATAAACGCACATTCGTCAAGCATCCAGGTCGGTATGTTATTCCAGGTGAGCAGGCAACACATGCTGATGAGCTGGGTTTCTGGTGTGAATGGGAGCCAGAAGCCAAAGTTATTCATCATAATCCTACGGCTGAGCGAGGATGCCCAAAGTATATCTATGAACCGTACTATGGTTTGCCTGAGTCGTACCAGGGATTGCAAAATACCGACCCATTTGTGTTTGGTGACCAGTTTTATTACACCTGGTGTAAACAAAAAACCAATCATGGAGGTAGCAGCACGCTGCTGACTCGGCTTGATATTGGCTCATTGATTCTCTTTGGTTCGCGAGTTGACTGGAAATTCGTGCTTGATGCGGTTTTTGTGGTTGAGCGCTGGATCGATCATCGGCGAGAAAATTACAAGCAGGTGCTCAAAAACCAGATTCCACAAGCCTACGCTGACATAACGATCGCGCCAGCATATCAAGAGCCTTTTCCAGGCAGCAAGGTATGTGGAAGCAGTCGTGTAGATCCAGATTTTGATGGTGATAATTGTGGGCCTGGTTTGTTTCCGAATAGATTGTATTTCGGCGCTATGTATGATCAGCCAGACAAAGAGATGTTTAGTTTTTTTCCATGCGCTCCTTATGCCGAGCGACCGGAAGGATTTAGACGGCCTGAAATTAACTTATCGGAAGTAAATCATTTGCTTAAGCAAAACTTTAGACCTACAGAAATGACAAGTCTTACTGCTATGAAAACACTGTGGGATAGTGTTGTTCAACAGGTTGCTGATCAAGGCCTGATGTTGGGCGTTTGGGCAGCGATGCCGGATCGCCGCGACAGTACAGGCACCAATACATAAGGAGAGTCCACGTGGATTTTACTGCTAATTACGA
>JAFAYS010001172.1 GCA_019240175.1 Chloroflexota bacterium
CGATCGGCCTGCCATCATTCAGCAGATTCAGTCGCTCAACCGATTGGAAACCACATCCGCCTCGATCGAAAAGGTGATCACGGCGGAGCAGGGCGGCAGCGCGTTCTATAATTTCTTTGCCGGCGATAAGCTGCTGCTGGTTGCGCACGGCGATGTGATCGCTGGGCTCGATCTGTCCAAGATGAAGGCTGAGGACGTGCAGGTGAGCGAGGACGGCAAGAGCGCGACGGTAAATCTGCCGCCGCCCGAGATCCTGGTTAGCCGCCTGGACAACGAAAAAACCCACGTCTACGATCGCGACACCGGCATTTTTACCCAGGGCAATCCCGGCCTCGAAACCGAAGCGCGCCGCGTGGCGGAGCAGCAGATCTTGCAGGCGGCCTGCGAGGATGGGATTCTCAAGCGCGCGGCGGATGAGGGCAAGCGCAGCATCGAGAATCTGGTCAAGGCTTTCGGAATTGATACGGTGACCGTGAATATTCCTGCGGGCCAGTGCGCCACACCGACGGGTGGTGCATAATTTGCAGCGGCGCTGGCATAGTAGCTCTGCTGCTCACTGAGTTTAGATCTAAGGATATGTGTATATGATAGAGCTTACCTACGACCGTGATGCACGGATGCTGTATTGTTATTTCGCCGACATCGAAGAAGGCGAAGACGCGTCGCAGGTCGATGTGGACGGCAAGTTTCTGGTAGACAAGCAGCGTCAGCTGGTGGGCTTCCAGCTCGATACCAGCGGCGTGCTGCTGCCCGACGCGCTGCGCTTCGCCGCAGGCCAGGAGCAGGTCGACTACGATCGCGCGTCTGGCGATCTGCGTGTCTGGTTCAAGCGTGAGGCGGCGGCAGAAGCGATTGACTTGCCGTTTCCCGCGATCATGGATCTGGATCGCAAGGGCGTGGCGCTGGGCGTAGAAGTGTTTGCCGAGCCCGAGTTCGAGCTAGCCGAGCGGCTGCAGTACGCCGAGCCGTTCATTGTCGAGGTGTTTGGCGACGATGACGAGGAGGCCGGGGAGAGCGAAGACGGTCCGATTGTTTTCGCTGAGGTCGCGCCCGACGGCGGCCCGGCTACCGATGTTGAGGAGTCGACAGAAGTCGAGGCGGCGTCGGTAGCCAGGGAAACACCTGTGGGCGTGGTCTCGGATGAGATCGTGCGCTCGGGCTTCGTCGCGCTGCTGGGCAAGCCTAACGTTGGCAAGTCTACGCTGCTCAATGCCTACCTCGGCCAGAAGGTCTCGATCGTTTCGCCCAAGCCGCAGACAACGCGGCTATCTGTGCGCGGCATTCTCAACCGCGACGACGCGCAGATTATTTTTGTCGACACGCCCGGCCTGCACACACCGCGCTCGGGATTGGGCGAGTTCATGGTGCAGGCTGCTCGTCGCGCTATCCCGGACTCGGACGTGCTCTGTTTTGTGGTGGACTCGTCGGAGCCGCCCTCGGCGCTGGACAAGCAGATCGCGGAGGCGATCAAGCGGGCACGTAAGCCGGCGATTCTGGTCTTGAACAAGATCGACATTGGCCGCAAGGCGGATGTGTTTTTGCAGCAATACCGCGATATTGGGCCATGGGAGATCGAAGTCGCGGTGTCGGCCAAGACCACGGACGGCCTCACGACGCTGCTGGAAGAGATCGTGCAGCGCCTGCCGGAAGGGCCGCGACTCTTCCCCGCCGAGCAGATCACCGATATCTCCGAGCGCGAGCAGGCGGCTGAGCTGGTGCGCGAAAAAGTGCTGCTCAACACCTCGGAGGAAGTGCCGCACGGCGTGGCCGTCGAGATCGAAGAGTGGGCTGAGCGCGGCGAGCGGCTCTACATTCGCGCCACCGTCAACGTCGAGCGCGACTCGCACAAGGGCATTATCATCGGCGAGAACGGTAAGATGCTCAAAAAGATCGGCGCGGCGGCGCGCTACGAGATCGAGCGCTTGCTGGGACGGCAAGTCTATCTCGACATCTGGATCAAGGTGCGCAAAGACTGGCGTCGCGATCCGTCGAGCCTGCGCTGGCTCGGCTACGATATCAAAAAGCTGAAATAGGTGCTTGTCGCGCTCGGCAAGCTCTGGTATGCTACAAACCAGTATCGATGAGTGGTGAATAGTATGACGAACGCGGCGTATACAAGCAAGTTAAAGCTGATCGGCCTGAGCGCCGGGCGCTATGCTGTGTACGTTGTGCAGCCGCTACATCGTTAGCGGACGACGCTCCAATTCTGCGTCGTCCGCATTTTCGGCCTGTGCCGTCTCGCGCAAAACGTGCGTGGAAGCGGCCAGGCTTTTGTGTGTCCATCGCCTGGCCGAATCGAAGTTTCTACGGAGGAGACAAACATGGCTCCCAAAGCTCAAACCTACAAGGGCATGAAAGATTATCTGCCGCGTGAAATGCGACTGCGGCAGTATATTATCGCCACGCTGAGTGACGTTGCCGAGCGCTACGGCTTCGAGCCGATGCAGACGCCAATCGTGGAGTACGAGGCCACGCTGGCCGGCAAGCTCGGCGACGACGAGAAGCTGATCTATCGCTTGCAGTACGGCGACGACAAGCTGGCGCTGCGCTACGATCAGACCGTCTCGCTGGCGCGCGTGGTCGGGCAGTATCCCAACGAGATCGTGTTTCCGTTCCGACGCTACGCGGTCGGCCCGTCGTATCGCGGCGAGCGACAGCAGCGCGGACGCTACCGCGAGTTCTACCAGTTCGATCTCGATATTGTCGGCGTGGACTCGCGCGTAGCCGATGCCGAGGTAGTTGCGGTGATCGTAGAGGCGCTGAGCCGGCTGGGCTTTACTGGCTTCAAGGTGCTGCTCAATCATCGAGAAGTATTGAGCGCGCTGGCGCGGGTGGTCGGTGTGGTGGACGAGCAGGCCAGCCAGGTGTATCGCGCGGTCGACAAGTTCGATAAGATCGGCGCGGATGGCGTGCGCAATGATCTGCTCAAAAGTGGTCTCGACGCAGACGCAGCAGCCAAGATTGTGGAGTTTGTTGCAACTGAGGGCGATTCGCAGACGGTGCTGGCGATGATGCGCGAGCTGCTCAAAGACGATCTGCGCGGCCTGGCGGCGGTTGAGGACCTGAGCGCGGTGGTGCAGTTGCTGGATCAGATGGGCATCGCCGTCGACGGCTACGCGGTTGCGCCGCGTCTGGCGCGTGGCCTCTCGTACTACACGGGTCTGGTCTTCGAGGCCGTGATCGAAAATCCACCGATCGGCTCGCTACTGGGCGGCGGGCGCTACGACAAGCTGATCGGCGCGTTTGCTGGGCGCGAAGTGCCCACCGTCGGCACGGCGTTCGGTATTGAGCGGCTACAGATCGTGATGACCGAGCTGGGCCTTCAGCCGCCGATCGACTCCGCGCCGCGTGTGTATGTCACGCTCTTCTCGCCGGAGCAGATCGCAGACTCGCTGGCGCTGGCGCAGGAGCTGCGCGCGGCGGGGCTGCCTGTGGTGACGGCACTTGCGCCCGATAAGCTCGGCAAGCAGTTCAAGGAGGCGGATCAGAAAGGTGTGCCCTACGCGCTGGTGCTCGGCCCCGACGAGATCGCGCGCGGCGAAGTTGTCGTCAAGAATCTGCGTTCGGGTGAGCAGCAGAGCGTGCCCCGCGATCGCGTGCTGGCGCTAGTGCAGGAGTAAGTTTTGGACTGATCGAAGACTTAAGCGGCTGTTTTGCGGTGAATTTCCTGCAAAATAGCCGCGACTTCTTCTTGGGAATCAAGATGTTGATCCAGCACCTCTGCCGTCATTTCCAGCACACGATCCGCATACAACTGAGCAGCGTCTTGCCTCAAACCCTGACCGATGTAGAGCTTGAGCAGGGCCTGGTAAGACATATCCCGGCTACTCGCTACTTTCTTGAGTGTTTCAAGCGTATCGGTTGGTATGTCGATCGTCACTTGTTCACTGGGCCGGGGCCTGATGCGTAGCTCTAGATCTTCATCATGAGTCTTCATACATCTAAAACGGCAGCAGCGGCGACTGCTGGTAGCCCGCCAGCGCGGCCCGAATCTGCCCCACGACCTGCGCCCGCGCCTGCGGATCGCGCACCAGATTGAGCGCGTCGGTGGCGATAGTCAGCAGCGGCGTCTCGCTGTAGCCCGCGAAAAACTCCTCGTAGGAATCGCGCAGATCCGCGATGTACTGGCGGTCCATGTCGCGCTCGAACGGACGATCGCGCAGGGCGATCCGCGCCATCAGCGTCTCGACATCGGCCTGCAAATATACCACCAGATCCGGCTTCGGTACGTGCTCCGAGAGCGTGCGATACAGCTGGTAGAACAGCTCCAGCTCTTCCTTCGACAGATTCTGCCGCGCGAAAATCTCGTTCTTGGAGAAGAGATAATCGCTGAGGATGTTGCCGCGGTTGATCTGCGGGCTGACCTCTTTGGTCTGCTGGCGGTAGCGGCTCAGTAAAAAGAAGGTCTGTGTTTGGAAGGCATAGCGAGCCCGGTCGCCGTAGAAATCCGAGAGAAAAGGATTTTCCTCGACGACTTCCAGCAAGACCTGGCCGTTGAACGGCTTGGCGAGCAATCGCGTGAGCGTTGTTTTGCCCACGCCGATCACGCCTTCAATTACAATGTAGTGCGACATACGAACATATCATTACTTGGAGTAGGCGCATGAACGCGCCTACTCGTTGGTTTGATCCCCGGTGGTCTCCGCCCGGAACGGCGAGAATTGGCTCAGTAGCTGGATTGGCAGCCGTCCCACGATCGCCACGCCCTGATCCTGGTAGTCTTCACTGTTGACGATGCCACGCTGTTTCCAGAGCGCGACCAGATCGTTGCGGGTGTATGGGATGAGTGCCGTTAGCTGAGTCATTAGTCCGCCCAGCGCCTCCTCGATGCGCTCCTGGAGCTTTTCGAGGCCCCAGCTGCGCTCCGCCGAGACCGGAATATAATCGGCGGGCAGATTCATCTCCTCGGCCATCTGCTCGATACCGCCGCCGTCTACGCCCTCAAGCTCATCGATCTTGTTGAGCACGGTC
>JAFAYS010001189.1 GCA_019240175.1 Chloroflexota bacterium
TCGGCGGGCCGAGCGAGATGCGTCCGTCTGCGGCATGCACGCGCGTCGCCGCCGACCAGATCGTGGTTTCGGTGGGCCCGTACAGGTTCCACAGCTGATCGACGCGTGACAGCAGGGTTTGGGCCAGATCGGAGGGCAGCGTCTCGCCGCCACACAGCGCGCGCAGCCCAGGCGTACCGGTCCAGCCTGTATCGAGCAGCAGCCGCCAGGTGGCCGGCGTGGCCTGCATGATCGTCGCGCCGCTGGTGTGGAGCAGCGCCGCCAGCCGTGCGCCATCGATCGCCGTGTCGCGATCCGCCAGCACAATCCGCGCGCCGACTGTCAGCGGCAGGAACAGCTCAAGCCCGGCGATATCGAAGGCGATCGTCGTGAGCGCCAGCAGCGTATCGTCGGCAGTGATGCCGGGCGCGCGCTGCATGGCGTGCAGGAAATTCACTAGCGCACGGTGCGGGATCTGCACGCCTTTGGGCTGACCCGTCGAGCCCGAGGTGTAAAGCACATAGGCCAGGTTGTCGGGCGTAGCAGCGCTGGCGGGCGCGGTCGCCGGGTACGTCGCGATCGTTGGATCGCTATCCAGGTAGATCACCTGCACATGGTGCTCGGGCAAACAATCGATGATCGTCTGCTGAGTCAGCAGCACGCTGGCCCGCGCATCGTGGAGCATAAACTGGATGCGCTCGGCGGGATAGCTCGGATCGAGCGGGACGTAGGCGGCACCGGCTTTCAAAATGCCCAGCAGCGCGATCAGCAGATCCGGCGAACGCTCAACGGCGATCGCAACCACAGTTTCCGGGCCAACGCCGAGCGCCTGAAGATAGTGCGCCAGGCAATTGGCTGCTCGATCCAGCTCGCGGTAGCTGAGCTGCTGATCCTGTGCCATAACCGCGATCGCATCCGGCGTGCGCACAGCCTGCGCCCCAAAAAGATCATGGATACACGCCGCATCATAGGCTTGCCGGCTGGTATTCCAGCTGCGCATGAGCTGTTGCTCTGCCGCGCTAAGCAGTGGCATGGTTGCGATCGGCTGGGCGGGCGCGGCGACAATCTGGGCCAGCACCACCTGGAAGTTGGCCAGCATGCGGCTGATCGTCGCCGCCTCGAAGAGATCGCTGTTGTACTCAATGCGAGCTTCCAGCCGATTATCGATCTCGACCATGATCAACGACAGATCGAACTGCGCCGCTCGTCGCTCCAACGGCACTGCTTGCAAATGCAGCGCGGCCAGATCCAGCGTTGCGCCGGCCTCACCGAGCGCCAGCGCCGTCGAACCGTCCTGGTGGAGCTGCGGCGCTTTTTGCAAGGCAACCATGGCCTGGAAGATCGGCGAGCGACTGGCATCGCGGGTTGGATGCAAGCGCTCCGCTAGCAGCGTAAACGGATAATCTTGATGCGTAAAGGCCGCCAGCACCGTTTGCCGGACCTGTTGGAGCAAGGTGGTAAAGGCCGGATTGCCGTCGCAGTGCGCGCGCAGCACCAGCGGATTAACAAAGTAGCCCACGACGCCGGCCAGATCCGCGCGTGTGCGGCCTGCCGACGGCGACCCAACCAGGATCTCGGCTTGCCCGCTATAGCGATACAGCAAGACCTGAAAAGCCGCCAGCAATGTCGTGAATAAGGTGGCGTTATGGCGCACGCTTAATGCTTTGAGGCCCTGAGTTACCTCCGCCGCAATCGAGCCGTGCTGCGTCGCACCGCGATACGTCTGAATCGGCGGGCGTGGTCGATCAGTTGGTAGGTTGAGCGTCGGCAGTTCTCCACCTAACTGCTGCTGCCAGTAGCTCCACAAGCGCTCGCCAAGCGGACCGGCGAGCAACGCTTGTTGCTGCATCACATAGTCGGCATAGGATCGCGGCAGTGGCTGAAGCGCCGGTGGTGTATTCGTCGTCAGTGCATGGTACAGCGTGTCCAGATCTTTGAGCAGCACACTGAACGACCACAGATCGACTACGATATGGTGTGCAACCACCAGCAGCACATGCTCGTGCGCCGAGCGCGTGAACAGATAGATCCGCAAGACCGGGCCGCGCTCAAGGTCGAAAGGCCGCTCGGCCTCGGCCTCTAAGCGCTGCCGAAGCTCAGCTTCGCTCCACTGCGCGGCAGCTTCATGCTCGAAGAAGAGCGTGCCTGGCTGCTGGATCTGCTGAGTCGGCTGGCCGTCCACAACGCTAAATGTCGCGCGTAGCACTGGATGGCGCGCGGCCAGCATGTGAAACGCCTCACGCAGCGCGG
Source organism: Chloroflexota bacterium (assembly GCA_019240175.1). Classification (GTDB taxonomy): domain Bacteria; phylum Chloroflexota; class Chloroflexia; order Chloroflexales; family Kallotenuaceae; genus LB3-1. Next base: position 2,230 of record JAFAYS010001189.1, read on the forward strand.
CAACATCAAGCTCCTGGCGCAGACGCACGGCATTGGCAAGATTGTAGGCACTGCTTGCGGGCGCTACCTGATACACAAACCACAGCGCGCGCTGGCCGTACGACAACGGGGCGACCAGCGTCGTCGCGTCGTCGGCAGTTGGCAGCGGCGGGAGCGGGCTCGAACCAGCTTCAAGCTGGATCTGGATCATCGTCGTGAGCTCGGCCAGCGTTGCGCCGCTCACCAGGTCGGCGATTGGCAGCTGGACATGCAGCTCGGTTTCCAGGCGATGCTGAAGCTCGACGGCCTGTAGTGAATCCAGGCCCAGCGCGGTCAGCGGGCTGTGGCGATCGATCTGGACTGGTGCCAGCTTCAAGACCTGCGCGACGAGACGGCGCAGATCTGCGTCCAGCGACGAGTCCGGCTCGATCTCAGCAATTGCTGCCTCGTCGGTTAGCGACGGAGCAAGCACGGGCGGGCCGAGCAGATCGAGCGTATTGGCCAGGAATTGGGCGCGGCAGGCCCGACGCTGGATTTTGCCGCTGGATGTTTTGGGCATGCTGCCTGTCTTGATCAGCGCGACCGCGTAGACCTGAAGGTTGTGCTCCTCGGCTACGGCCTGGCGAATCGTCGCGGCAACCTCGTCAACAGCCACATCGCGGTGTCGCCGGTCGATCTCCTGGACGACCACCAGCCGCTCCTCGTGCTCCACCTCAACCGAGAATGCCGCGCCGGCGTTGGTCCGCAATGCTGGATGGCTGCGCTCGACGGTCAGCTCAATGTCGTGCGGGTAATAGTTGCGGCCACGGATGATGATCAGATCTTTGAGCCGCCCAGTGACAAACAGCGCGCCGTCATGCAGAAAGCCCAGATCGCCGGTGCGTAAAAACGGGCCTTCGCCGGTCTCGGCCAGCTGCGCTTGAAATGTTTCGCTCGTGGCAGCCGGCTGGTTCCAGTAGCCGCGCGCGATGCTCGGGCCGGACACCCAGATCTCGCCGACCTGATCCGGCTGGCAGCGCGCGTGTGTGGCAGGATCGACAATCGCGATCGTTTGCGACACTGCCAGCTGCTGTCCACAGCTGACCAGGCTACGCTCCTCTTCCTGGGCCGCGCCTGTCGCCGGCACAACCTGATTCTGCGCAAGCTGGGCCGCCTCAAACGTCCGCACGATCGGCGCTGCGTGGTGTGCGCCTCCGGATACCAGCAGCGTTGCCTCGGCCAAACCATAGCACGGGTAGAAGGCCTCGCGACGAAAGCCGCACGGCGCGAACATCGCCGTGAAGCGCTCGATGGTCTCCGCGCGAATCGGCTCAGCACCATTAAACGCAACCTGCCAGCTACTGAGATCCAGACGTTCGCGCTGCTCGGGCGTGATCTTGTTGATGCACAGCTCGTAGGCGAAGTTTGGCCCGCCGCTGATGCTGGCCTGGGTGTCTGAGATCGCCTGTAGCCAGCGGATCGGACGCTGCAAAAAATGCACGGGCGACATCAGCGTAACGGGAAAGCCACTGTAGAGCGGCTGTAAAATCCCGCCGATCAAGCCCATGTCGTGATAGGGCGGCAGCCAGATCACGCCGCGCGAGTCGGATGTCGCACCAAAGCCTTGCTGGATCAGCCGGAGGTTACTCAGCAGATTGCGATGCGACAGCATCACGCCTTTTGGTGTTGCGGTCGAGCCCGAGGTGTACTGCAAAAATGCCAGATCGTCACCAGCGAGATCCGGGCGCTGCCATTGATCGGCCAGCTCATCTGACAGCTGGTCGGTGGCAAACCAGCGCATGCGTTGCAGCTCAGGCGCCGTCTCTAGCCGCGACTCGACATTGTGCAGAATATGCGTGGTCGTGAGCGCGATGGTTGCCTGGGAGTCGTGCGCGATGGCCTGGAGGCGAGGCATGGGGCGGTTAAGCTGCGGCGGATAGGCGGGCACCGCAACTACGCCGGCGTATAAACAGCCGATAAACGCCGCAAGATAATCGAGCCCCGGTGGATACAGCAGCAGCGCGCGTGAGCCTGCCGCTTCCAGGCCTTGGAGCGCCGCGCCAATCGTGCGCGCCCGCCGATCCAGCTCACGATAGCTGTGTGCCATCGCGCCAGACGTGCCGTCGTGGAGAAATGTATAGGCAAGTTGGTCTGGATGCTGTGTTGCGCGCCAGCGCAGAAGCTCAACAATCGTTGCGGTCGTAGCAGGGGCGCTCAACTCGATCGTCGTTTTCGGTCATGCATCATAAGCTAGGGACTCAGACCTTAGGTGAAAGTGGTGAATACGTCTGAAAAAGAAGGAATCCGACGAGCACGATTGGCCAAGTATATGTGGAAGACGCTTGTAATGTACCATGAGTTGGATAATCGTCAAGCGGGACAGACAGTACCTGCATTCGCCCACGCAATGCCAAAAAATCATAGAGGAAGGAACCTGGCGGCAGATCGAGATTTCCACCGCATCAGCTCCTTCCTCCATCCGAAGATCTGCTGGTATCAACCGGCGGCGGGCAACAGGTTGGGCAGGTTGTTTTCGACTATGCTCATCGTATCGAACTGGCTGTTGTACAGCTCGGCGTAGAAACCGCCCTTTGCCAGCAGCGCGTCGTGCGTGCCCTGCTCGACAATGTCGCCGTCGCGCATGACCAGGATCAGATCGGCGTTGCGGATGGTTGAAAGCCGATGCGCGATGATAAAGCTGGTACGGTTGCGCATCAGGTTATCCATGGCCTTCTGGATCAAGACCTCGGTGCGCGTATCGACCGAGCTGGTCGCCTCGTCCAGGATCAGCATCGGCGGATCGGCCAGGATTGCGCGAGCAATCGTCAGCAGCTGCTTCTGCCCCTGCGACACATTCGACGTTTCCTCGTTGAGAACCGTCGCGTAGCCATCCGGCAGCGTGCGCACGAAATGATCGGCATGGGCCGCTCTGGCCGCCGCCAGCACGTCCTCATCGCTGGCGTTCAGCCGTCCGTAGCGGATATTCTCCATGATCGTGCCGCTGTACAGCCAGGCATCTTGCAACACCATGCCGAACATCTGGCGCAGATCGTGGCGCGTCCACTCGCGAATATCATGGCCGTCGATGCGGATCGTGCCGGCGTTCACATCATAGAAACGCATCAGCAGCTTGACCATCGTGGTTTTGCCGGCACCGGTCGGGCCAACAATCGCGACCTTCTGGCCAGGCTTCACGGTCGCCGAGAAATCGCGGATGATAATTTTGTCGTCATGGTAGCCGAAGCGCACATGATCGAACTCGACGTTGCCCGCGACCGTAACGTCACGCACCGGCGTGGTCGTCTCGGGGCTTTCTTCGGGCTCGGCCAGAAACGCGAAAACACGCTCAGCCGCCGCCGCCGTTTGCTGCAGCACGTTGGAGATATTGGCAATCTGCGCGATCGGCTGGGTGAAGGAGCGCACATACTGGATAAACGCCTGCACATCGCCCACCGTGATCGCGCCCTGGACAACCAGATAGCCGCTGAGGATCGCGACGGCCACGTAGCCCAGGTTGCCCACGAAGCCCATGATCGGGAACAGCAAGCCCGACAGGAACTGCGATTTCCAGGCTGAGCTGTAGAGCGTGTTGTTGTAGCTGTCAAACTTGGCGACGCTTTGCGCTTCGCCGTTGAACGCTTTGACCACGCTGTGCGCGCCGTACATCTCCTCGACGTGACCGTTGACATGGCCCAGGTAGTCTTGCTGCTCTTTAAAGTAGCGCTGCGACCGGCTGATCACCAGCCCAATAATGCCGAACGACAGCGGGATCATGATCAGCGACACCAGCGTCAGCAGCCAGTTGATCGTCAGCATCATGATCAAAACGCCGACCATGCTCACCACCGAGGTCACGATCTGCGAAAGGCTTTGGTTGAGCGTCTGGCTGATCGTGTCCACGTCGTTGGTGACGCGCGACAGCACTTCGCCCTGATTGGTCGAATCGAAGTATTTCAGCGGCAGGCGATTGATCTTCTGCGCGATATCGGCGCGCAGGCGATACGTGACGCGCATCGAAACGCCGGTCATGATCCAGCCCTGGATATAGCCGAACAGCGCCGCCACGAGATACAGCCCGATCAGGATCATAATGATCCGTCCGATGTAGTCGAAGTCGATGCCAGTGCCCGTGCCGCTGAGCTGGCCAACCACGCCCTCGAAGAGCTTGGTCGTCGCCAGGCCCAGAATCCTGGGGCCGACAATCGTGAAGATCGTCGACGCGACGGCGAAGATCAGGACGATGATGATCGAGAGACGGTACGCGCCGATATAGCCGATCAGCTGCTTCATGGTGCCGCGAAAATCACGCGCTTTCTCGCCCTGCATCTGAATGCCGGGACCGCCGCCCATCGGACCGCCGCCTGGCCGCCGCTGCCCTGGTCGTTGCATCATGATGCGACCTCCTCGATGCCGAGCTGCGACAGAGCAATCTCGCGATAAACCTCACAACTATTCATAAGTTCCTGGTGTGTTCCTTTGCCGACGATCTTGCCTTGATCCAGCACAATGATCTGCTCTGCCTGCATCACCGTCGACACGCGCTGAGTCACGACGATCAGCGTGCTCTGGCTGGTGTGCTGCTTGAGCGCCCGGCGTAGCGCCGCGTCGGTTTTGAAGTCCAGCGCCGAAAAACTGTCGTCGAAGATATAGATCGGGGCTTGCTTGACCAACGCGCGGCTAATCGACAACCGCTGCCGCTGTCCGCCCGAAACGTTGCTGCCGCCCTGCGCGATCTCCGTAGCAAATCCTTCCGGCTTGGTCGCGATAAAGTCGCGCGCCTGGGCGATCTCGATCGCCTGGTTGAGCACCTCGGGCGCGGCGGCTTCGTCGGCGTAGCGCAGGTTAGATTCGATCGTGCCCGAGAACAGGTTGGCGCGCTGAGGCACGTAGCCGAGTTTGGCGCGCAGATCGTGCTGCGACACTGCGCGGATGTCCACGCCGTCGATCAGGATCGCGCCGGCGGTGACATCGTAGAAGCGCGGGATCAGGTTGACCAGCGTCGATTTGCCTGAGCCGGTCGAGCCGATGATCGCCGTGGTTTGTCCGGGTCGCGCCGTGAAATTGAGATCGTGGAGCGCATCTTCTTCCGCGCCGGGATAGCGAAACGACACGTCGCGAAACTCGACGGTCGCATCGAACGGCTCCGGGAACTGCTGGGTCGCACTGGCATCGTGGATCACCACCTCGGTTTCGAGGACATCGGCAATCCGGTCGCCCGACACGGCGGCGCGTGGCACCATGATAAACATGAAGGAAAGCATCATGAACGCAAACACGACTTGTAGCGCGTACTGCATGAAGGCGATCATATCGCCGACCTGCATCGTAGCCGCCGCGACCTGATGCGCGCCGACCCACACAATCAACAGCGTGAGCCCATTCATGATCAGCATCATCGCCGGCATCATCAGCACCATCGTGCGCGTGACCGAAAGGTTGGTCTGCGTCAGATCGTCGTTGACGCGATCGAAGCGCCGCTCTTCGAACGGCTGCGTGTTGAAGGCCCGCACGACCATCATGCCCGAAAGATGCTCGCGAGTCACCAGGTTCAGCCGGTCCACCAGCGTCTGGATGATCTTGAACTTGGGCAGCGCCAGGCTGAAGATCACGGCGATCAGGGCAATCAGCGCGCCGAGGCCAATCGCGATAATCCACCACATCGAGGCGTTGGTCTGGGTAGCTTTGATGATGCCGCCAATGCCCAGAATCGGCGCGTAGCAGACCATGCGGATCAGCATGACGCTCAGCGTCTGGAGCTGGGTCACGTCGTTGGTGGTGCGCGTGATCAGCGACGAGACCGAGAACGTGTCGAACTCATGGTTGGAGAAGGTCGCGACTTTGCGGAAAACATCGCGCCGCAGATTGCGCGCCATGCCCGCCGCCGCCTGCGACGCTAGCAAACCGACGATGATCGCGCTGATGCCCGAGATCAGCGAGAGCCCCAGCATGATGCCGCCGATCCTGAAGATGTAGCTATTCTGTAGCGCCCGCGTATCGATGCCCAGCGCGGCATACTCCGCCCGGATCGCCCCCGCCGCCGACTGGACGATCATCGGCTCGCTCATGGCTGCAAACTGCTGATTCAGCTCGGTCAGCATGGCGCTGCGTTGCTCTGCGGGCAACTGTTGCAGCGCGGCAAAGATGTCTGTGCCCGGCGGCAGCTTCGACAGATCGAAGCCCATACCACCAAGGTTCTGGGCCTGTGAGGGATCGGCGACAGCACGCTCGATCCCGGATACGACGAGCCAGGCCCGCCCCAGGATCGGATTGAGCTGATCGATGTCGGCCTGCGTCACGCTTTGCAACACATAGACCGGCTCTCCGGCGAGCGCGGGATACTTCGCGAGCTGTGTCTGATACTCCGGCGAGCTGCTTGTGACAAGCGTGTATTTGCTCAAAACCTGCTGCTGATCTGCCGTGCTCATGAAGAGCGTCAGCCGATCCATCTCGCGCTGGCGCACCGCCTCGGGCACGGCATTCTCGATGCCGCCTTGCTGGATGCCGGTGTTGACGATCTGGCCGATATAGTCCGGCAGCGAAAGCTCGGCCATGCCCTGCACGAACAGCAGCACGATCGATAGCAGGATGAGCGTCAAAAATGGCTTCGTGTATTTGGCCAAACGAATCATAGTGATCAGGAATCCTTTTCGCCGTGACACGGCATGCTGCCCCAGCCTGACGTTCGATCATCGATCCGTGCAAAGGGCGTGCAGGCCCGAAGCCTGCCCATGCGGCTGTACCGGCGCGCAAGGTTATGGGTTGGTGATGCCGGTAAAGAAAATGGCTCCTACGTGCTGGGCGAGCTCTTCGGGCGAGAACTGCTGGTCCGCAAGCAGCGACTCATAGCTTCGTGGTGAAAGCAGGCCGAGAAACGCGGTCAGCATGACGACCGTCGGAATCTGCTGGTTGAATTCGCCCGCCGCCTTGCCATCCTCCAAGATCGTCTGGATGATCACATTCACCTGCGACATCTGCTCACGGGGCGACAGATGCTTCTCAAGCAGATTGGCCCGTACCTGTGGATCGGCGGCCAGCGCAAGCAGCACATGCGAACGTCCACTGCGCAGGCCGGCATAGGTGCAGCTCAGAATGCGCTCTAGCCGCTCACGCG
>JAFAYS010001191.1 GCA_019240175.1 Chloroflexota bacterium
AGCAGCAGCACGCCGACGATCAGCGCCAGCGCCGGCAGCAGTACAGCTGTGGGGATCCCGAAAAGTTGTTCCATCGATTGAGGCCTCTATGTATGCGCGAAAAACAGGCGGCGATCTTAGTAGACGCCTGCCGGGATCAAATTGTCCACGACTGGCTCGACGGTCTCGATATCGGCGATCTGGCCGTCGCGCATATGAATGATGCGGTGGCACATCTGCCCGATGCGCGGGTCGTGCGTCACGATCACAAAGGTCTGCTGCATCTCTTCGTTGAGTCGGCGCAGCAGCGCCATGATGCTGTCGGCGGTCTCGCTGTCGAGGTCGCCGGTCGGCTCGTCGGCCCAGACGATCGCCGGGCTGTTGACCAGGGCGCGCGCGATCGTGACGCGCTGACGCTGGCCGCCCGAAAGCTCCGCCGGTCGATGGTTGGCTTTGTCTTGCAGCCCGACCAGCTCCAGCCACTCAAGGGCGCGGCGGCGCGCTTCTTTGGGCTTCACGCCGCTCACCAGCAGCGGCAGCTCGGTGTTTTCCACGGCGGAAAGGATCGGCAGCAGGTTGTAGAACTGGAACACAAAGCCCATGCGCTCGGCGCGATACGTCGTGCGCTGGCGATCGCTCATGTTCTTCAGCGATGTGCCCTCGATCAGAATCTCGCCGCTGTCGAACTCGTCGAGGCCGGAGAGACAGTTGAGCAGCGTGGTTTTGCCGCAGCCCGACGGCCCCATCACGGCGACCATCTCGCCGCGCTCGATCTCTAGATTCAGCCCGCGTAACACATGCGTCTCGATCTTGCCGGTTCTATAGGTTTTGTGGAGGTCGCGGACGCTAATTGTTGCCGACATGCAGGGTGCTCCTTTAGTTGCTGCTGGTGCGAGTCGGCGCGAGAACTCGTTCCACCGCCGCGATCGCCCGATCAATGTCTTCGCTAGAGATGCCATAGTGGGTGACGGCCCGGATACGACCGTGGCCCAGCTCACCCATCCGGACGCCTTCGGCTTGAAGCGCGTCCAAAAATGTCTTCCAGGTGTAGCGTTTGTCGCGCACCTCGAAGATCACGATATTTGTTTGAACCGTTTGCAGATCGATGTGTACGGACGGAATCTGCGCGAGACCTTCAGCCAGACGGCGCGCCAGCCGGTGGTCGTCGTGTAGCCGCTCAACCATGGTTTCGAGCGCGACAAGCGCCGGTGCCGCCATCATGCCGATCTGGCGCATGCCCCCGCCGAGCATTTTGCGCAGCCGCCGCACGCGGTAAATAAAGCGCTCGTCGCCGACTGCCATCGATCCCACCGGCGCGGCCAGACCTTTGGAAAGACAGAACTGCAGTGAGTCGGCGTACTGGGTGATCTCGGTCGGAGCGACGCCCAGCGCCGCCGCCGCGTTGAAGATCCGCGCGCCATCCATATGGATCGCCAGGCCACGCGCGGTGGCAAACTCTCTGACTTCGGCCAGGTAGGCCAGCGGGAGCGGCACGCCGCCGCAGCGGTTATGCGTGTTTTCCAGGCAGATCAGCGCGGCCTCGGCAAACTGCGAGTCGCTGGCATCGCGAATCGCCTCGTCGAGCGCCGCGATCGCGAGCGTGCCGTCGGGATTGGTCGGCACCGGATGATAGACCAGCCCACCGACGACCGACGCGCCGCCGGCCTCGTAGTTGTAGATATCCGACTCGTCGCCGACCAGGATTTCGGTGCCGCGTGGACAATGCGTCAGGATTGAGGCCAGATTGGCCATGGTGCCGCTCGGCATAAAGCAGGCAGCGGGCTTGCCGAGCATCTGCGCGGCCAGGCGCTCAAGCCGATTAACGGTCTGATCTTCGCCATACACATCGTCGCCAACCTCGGCATCAAATGCGGCCTGGCGCATGGCCCGCGTCGGCAGCGTGAAGGTATCGCTACGAAGCTCAATCATCGTAGGCTGTTCCATTAGACGGCACCCTGGAAATCAAGCTGTTTGCGACAGAAGGTTGTCCACCCTTCGCTCTGCGACGCGAACAAAACCTCGTGGCGGTCGGCAAACGGGTTGAGCACCACGGCATAGTCGTCACACAGGTATACTTCCAGATCATCATGCAGCGCGACGCCTGCCGGGGCGGATGGCTCGCTCCAATCCGCAAACTGGCGCAGGTCGCGCAATAAATAGGCTTTGAAAAAAGTTCGCATGTTAGGCTCCTCGCCTGGGGTTAGCCTCGGCCTCGCGGATACGTCGGAGCACGTCGCGTAACCGGTCGGCGAGGACAGCAACAAAGGGCTCTTCCAAAAGGGTCATATGGTTGCCCGGCACTTCGTAGGCTTCGATAGGGCCGCTGATCAAGCGCTTCCAGCCCATGCTCGGCTCGATCGATCGCGGACGGCGTTTGTGCGCGATCCGTCGCAGCGGTAGTGAGCGCGGCGCATATTTCGCGGCGTCAAGGATCGACTGGTTACGCGCCCGGAAAATCACCGCTCGGCCCGCGTATGGCTGCGGCTGGTAGGCGATGCGCGCCCGGGCATGGGCGCTAAACACGCGCAAGATCGTCAAGAAGCGCTCGCGATCGATCGTTTCACCGCCGCTATTGCGCTCGTCAAACAGCGCGTCGACTTGCTCGCCCAGGCGCAGGCGCTGGATGCTGGCGGGCGATAGATCGTCGGCGTGGGCGATCCCCGCGCTGAGCTCGATCATCCGTCGCGCCTGCGCCCGCTGATACGCCGAAAGATCGGGATCGACGTCGATGATCGCCAGCAGCGCCACCGTTTCACCGCCGGCCTGAAGCTGGCGCGCCATCTCGGCGGCGACAATTCCACCAAAGGACCAGCCGCCGATATAGTACGGGCCTTCAGGCGCGATTCGTCGCATCTCGGTGATATAGCGCGTCGCCATCTGCTCTAGATCGGCAAACGGCTGCTCGCCGGCCTCAAACCCTGGTGCCTGAATGCCATAAAATGGCTGATCCGCGCCAAGCTGCTGGGCCAGCGTGCGGTAGCAAAAAACGGTGCCACCGGAAGGATGCACGCAGAAGAAGGGCGGCAGTGTGCCGCGTGGGTTGAGCGGCAGCAGCAATCCATAATCGCGGATCTTCTGCCTGGCAGTCTGCACCGCGCGCTGTTCGCTCCCGGCTGGTTTTGCGCTCTGCTCGGGGCAGCGGGCGATCAGCTCATGGCAGGCGGTCACAAAGCCCTCGGCCAGCGCGTTCATCGTTGCGCGACGATGCAGCTGCTTGCTGAAAATCCAGTGCACATCGAGATGATCGCCCTGCACCACGGCGACGACATCGATCGCGAAAGGCCGCTGGTTGCGCGGGCCCTGCGCCGCTCCCGCGTCCTCGGCAGAGGGACGAAAGATGCTGGCACTGGCCGCGCCGCGCCCAAACTGGCCCAGGTAGTTGAAGCTGATCTCAGGCGTGCGCAGCGCCGCGAGTTTGGCACGTGTCTCAGGATCGCCTAGATACCGAGCAAGACCAAAGCTGAGTCCCAGGGACGGTACCGCGCGCAGCTGCTCGCCGATGCTTGTCGCGGCTGCCGGTAGCGACGGCGCTTGCAGGTCCAGCACGACCGGATACAGGCTGGTGAACCAGCCGACGGTGCGCGACACATCCACGCCCAGCAGTGTCGCGCGACCATGACTTTCCAGCGCCAGCGCGATAGCGGTGTTTCCGCTCCACTGTTGCAGCGCCCAGGCCAGTGCAGTGATCAGCAGCTCGTCGGTGTGCGCTGCATATGCGGCGGGCAAGCGTGAAAGCAGCGCCTCGGTCGCGGTCGAATCCAGGCTGATCGAGATTACCTCGGCTGAGGCGACATCATTCTCTTCGCCTGGCCCATCCGTCGGCAGCGGCGAGACCGGCAGCGCCGCGAGCGACTGCCAATAGCTCAGCTCGGCGGTCACCTCGTCGGAGGTGGCGTGCGCCTGGATCGCCTGCCCCCACGAGATCAGATCCGTGGTCTTGGGCGGCAACTGAGGTGACTCGCCGCGCTGAATCTGTCGATACGCCAGCTCTAGATCTTCAAGCAAGATCCGCCACGAGAGCCCATCAACGGCCAGATGGTGAGCCACGAAGAGCAGCGCATCCCGTTGATCACCGTCGTAGCGAATAATCGCCAGGCGTACAATCGGCCCGTGCTCAAGGTTCAGGCCGGCCTGGATCGCCTGGATCTGTTCGTCACGCGTGGCAGCATCGCCTTCGATCACCACGACTGGTGGCGCATCCAATACCCCGTCGATCGAAAGCTCAGGCTTGCTGTTCGAGCTGTGGCGGAAGCGCAGTCGCAGCGCGTCATGCTGGGCAATCAGCGCCGCCAGCGCCTGCTGAAGTGCCTGCGGATCAAGCGGCTCGCTGCTTTCCAACAAGAGCGCCTGATTGAAATGGTGCGGCTCGGCAAGCGCAAGCTCGTCAAACCACGCGACGATTGGCGTCAGCGGCACTGTGCCGGAGACCGGCGTTTGAATCGCGAACACTGGCAGTCCTGATGTTTCAGCCTGCGCCGCCTCCGCGAGCTCGGCAATCGTTTGATACTGGAACAGCATCCTGGTCGAAAGCTGAAAGCCGGATTGGTTGGCCCGCGCGATGGCCTGAATTGCCAGGATCGAGTCGCCGCCCAGCGCGAAAAAGTTGTCGTCGCGGTTAATCTGTTCGACACCCAGCACCTGCGCCCAGATGTCGGCCAGCGCCTGCTCGATCGCGTTCAGCGGCGGCTGGCCTTGCGCCACGGCCTCGCTCCCGACGGCTGGCATCGGCAAAGCCGCCTGGTCGAGCTTACCGTTGGGCGTGAGCGGCAGCGCGTCGAGAACAACGAAGACGCTTGGGATCATGTACGCTGGCAATGTGCGCTGCAACTGATCGCGCAAGTCGGAGGTCAGGCTTTCATCCTCCCAGCCTCCTTGCCCCGAACCTTGGGGAGAAGCTTTCTCCGCGTCTTTGTTTTCTTGTTCCTTTGTTCCCTTGTTTGCTACGACATACGCCACCAGGCGCGGCTCGCCGAGGCGATCGGTGCGGACGATCACGACGGCGTCGCGGACGGCAGCGTGGCGGTAGAGCGCCTGCTCGATCTCACCCAGCTCGATCCGGAAGCCGCGGATCTTCACCTGGGCGTCGATGCG
>JAFAYS010001202.1 GCA_019240175.1 Chloroflexota bacterium
AGCCGTCCGCATCGCGGATCAACTCAAGATACACTTCTTCCAGCGAATGCTCGCGATCGCGCACATTGTGGATCTCAACGCCGGCCTCGATCAGCGTGCGAATCAGCTGCGGCTTCTGCGTCGCCTGCTCGCGCAGCGAGACCACCAGCGAGTTTTGATCGGCGTAGGCGGCTTCGACAAACGGCAGCGCGCGCACCTTGGGCAGCCACGGCTCGGCCTGACTGCCAAGCTCGACCACATGTTGCACGCCGAAGAGCTTGGCGCGCAAACCGCTCGGCGTGTCGAGCCGCAGCAGCCGCTCACGAAAGATCGCAACGCGATCGCACAGCAGATCGACCTCGTGCAGATTGTGCGAGGTCAAGAAGATCGTGCGAGCTTCCGAGCGCAGGGAGCGAATCACGTCGCGCACAACGCTGGCGGCCTCAGGATCAAGGCCAGCCGTCGGCTCGTCGAAAAAGACGATCTGCGGATTGTGCAGCAGCGCGCGGGCGATCGCCAGCTTTTGACGCATGCCTTTGGAAAACGTGCCGACCAGATTCGTCCGCCGATCCCACAGCTCCATCATGCGCAGATAGCGCTCGACCTGCGCGTTGGCCTCGCGGCGGTCGAGATCGTAGAGCGATGCGTAGAAGTGCAGATTCTGTTCGGCGGAAAGCTTATCGTACAGGCCTGGTGTTTCGGTAAGCACGCCAACCTTGCGTCGGATCGCATGATTGTTTGCGCCAAGCTCGTATCCGGCGATCGTACAGGTGCCGGAGGTTGGCGCGATCAGCCCGGTCAGCATACGAACCGTTGTTGTCTTACCGGCTCCATTGGGGCCAAGAAAACCAAAAACTTCGCCCTCAGCGATATCAAGCGTAAGTTTATCGACGGCGACCCGCTCGCCAAAGCTTCGCGTCAGGTCACGGGTTGCAATAGCAGACATATCAATTCCTTGTTCGGCGTGTGCTTAGAGCTTCTACCACGCCGCTACAGACTCGTACGGAATCACGGAACCTGTTCGAGAAAGCGGTTACATAATCCTGCATCAGAAAGGGAAATATTTTGGGGGAGTTCCCCAAACCCCCCGGCCTGACGGCGCACTAGGCCAGCGCCCGATGAAATGAGCGCGTCGCCCAGAACAATCCCAGCGCCGCCAGAACTGCGGTTACCAAAAAGCCGTTCAAGATCGCGCCGCTGGCAAACTGCCCGGCAAATAATGCCCGCATCGCATCGACCGTGTAGGCCAGCGGGTTGAGATCGGCAACCCGCTGCATCCAGCCGGGAGCAAACTCAAGCGGCAGAATCAAACCTGAGAGCAGCAGCAAGGGCAGCAGCAGCACATTCGAGATCGAGGCCACCGCGTTCTCGTCGCGCAGCATCAGCGCAAAGCCGTAGGAGACGGAGATCATCAGCAGACCCACGATCAGCATCAGGCCCAGCGCGCCGACGATCCCGACGAACGAAACGTTGAGTCCCATCGCCCAGGCGACCAGCAGCAGCAGTATGCCTTGTAATAACAGTACCACAAGATCGCGCGCCGCTTTGCCGAGCACCACCGCTAGCCGGCTGACCGGTGTCACGCGCAGCCGATCCAGCACGCCTTCGCGTAGCTCGACAACCAGGCCGATGCCCGAAAAGAGCGAGGTGATCGGCGCGAGCATCACCAGCATGCCCGGCGTAAAGCTATTGATCGCCTGGCCCGGCGCGAAGCCGGCGGTGGTGGGCAAATTGTTGAGCAGTGGCGCGAACAGCAGCATCCAGGTGACCGGCTGAAGCAAGCCGACGATGATCGTCATCGGGTTGCGCAGCGCGACGCGCACGCTATGTCGGGCGACGATCCAGATTTCGCTGAATAGGTTCATAATTCTCGTTTCCTAAAAGGCGTTTTGAGCGCCCCCGTATGCTTAGTTAAGATCGTCTCGCAGCGAGCGGCCCGTCTGGCGCAGAAACACATCGTCGAGCGATGGGCGATTCAGCGCGACTGTGCGAATCGGCAGGCCGCGCTCGTGGACCAGCTGCAGGATCGCGGGCAGCGCCTGCTCACCCTCGTCGACCAGCAGCCGCAGCGCCTCGGGCTCCTGCTTGATCTCGCGGATAAAGGATTGCGTGCTGAACAGCTCTTGAGCCGCGATCACATGGCCGTTGTCGAGTCCCAGCAGCACAACATCGCCGGCGATCTTGCGCTTCAAGCCCTCCGGCGAGTCCTCGGCCACGATCTGGCCCTGGTCGATAATCGCGATCCGCTCGCAGAGTGCGTCGGCCTCGTCAAGATAATGCGTGGTCAGCACGATCGCGGTGCCGCTGTCGTGGAGGCGGCGCACTTCGTCCCAGACGCGGGCGCGGCTTTGCGGGTCGAGGCCAACGCTCGGCTCGTCAAGAAACAGCAGCGCCGGACGATGCACCATGCCCAGCGCCAGGTCCAGGCGGCGACGCTGGCCACCGGAGTAGGTTTGCACGGGCCGGCCCGCGATCGACTCTAGCTCAAGCGCCGCCAGCAGCTCATCGACGCGGCTAGTGACCTGAGCGCCGCGCATGCCGTAGAGCTGCGCCTGAAAGCTCAAGTTTTCGCGTCCGGTTGCCGCCGCCTCTGCGCCGCCCTTCTGGCTGACGTAGCCGATCACCCGGCGCACCTCCGCCGATGCTGAGCGCAGGCTATGGCCAACCACGGTCGCCTCGCCGCTATCGGCCTGCAGCAACGTGGTCAGAATGCGCAGCAGCGTGGTTTTGCCGGCACCGTTCGGCCCGAGCAAACCAAAGATTTGGCCCTGCGGCACGTTGAGATCGATGCCGCGTAGTGCCTCGACAATATTCTTGCCTGATTTAAATTGCTTTTTCAGGCCGTGGATCTCGATAACCGACATGCAGGATGCTCCTTAGGTGTACTGGATTGATGTTTTTGTATCGCGCAGAACCCGTTTCAGGATTTTGCCGGTCGGGTTCTTGGGCAGGCTGTCGACGATCTCGACAATTCGCGGCACTTTGTAGTTGGCCAGCCGCTCACGGCAGAAAAGCCGCAGCTCCTCGGCGCTGACCGCGTGGCCGGGCTTGACCACGATCTTGGCCTTGACGATCTCGCCCTGGATCTCATCGGGCACGCCATAGATCGCGGCCTCGGCGACTGCCGGATGCCCGTACAGGACGTCCTCGACCTCCGTCGGATACACATTGAAGCCGGCGACAATCACGACGTCCTTGAGCCGATCCACAACATACAGGTAGCCTTCGTCGTCGTGCAGCCCGACATCGCCGGTGTGCAGCCAGCCATCGCGGATCGCCTGCGCCGTCGCCTCGGGCCGATTCCAATAGCCCAGCATCACATTATGGCCGCGAATCAGGATCTCGCCGCGCTCGCCAGGCGGCAGCTCGTTGCCCTCGGCATCGACGATGCGAATATCGACGCCCGCGATCGGCGTGCCGACCGAGCCGAGCTTGTAGCGCTGGTGGTGATTATACGTGGCAAACGGCGACGACTCGGTCAGGCCGTAGCCTTCGTGGATCGGCTTGTTGTACACCTGCCACCAGTGCTCAGCCAGCGTAGCCGACATCGGCGCGCCCGCGCTCAAAAAGAGTCGCACCGTTTCCAGCGCGCGAATATCGGTCTTGAGCGCCAGCAGCCGCGCGTAGACTGTCGGCACCGCGTTGAACATCGTGATGCGCTCACGGATGACCGCCTCGATCGCCAGCGTGGCATCGAAGCGCCGCTGCAGCACGACGGTTGCGCCGGCGTTCAGCGCATTATTCAGGATCGCGTTCTGGCCAAAACAGTGGAACAACGGCAGAAACAGCAGCAGTCGATCGTCGGATTGCGTGCCGAGATAATCGTTCTTGGCCTGCATATTGGCGATCACATTGCCGTGTGACAGCACCGCGCCTTTGGGTCCGCCGGTCGTGCCCGAGGTGTAGACGATCACGGCGGGCGTGTTGACCGTCAGCTCGATCGCCTCAGCCTCGGCGGAGTTTTGGCTCAGCAGCTCATCCAGCGACGCGTCAGCTCCGGGATCGCCCTCGGCGATCACGACCTGCCGCAAGTCGGGCAGCTTGTCGCGCTGGAGCCCAGCCGCCAGCTCCGCCGTGGTGATCAGCAAGGGCGCCCCGCAGTCGGTGAGCATCACGGTGAGCTCGGCGGGCTTGAGCATCACATTGAGCGTCACGGCAATCGCGCCGATCTTCATCGCGCCCAGGTAGGCGATCACGAAGGCCGGCGTGTTCGGCAGCAGCAGGGCCACGCGATCGCCCAGGCCGATGCCCAGGCTACGCAGTAGGTTGGCCATGCGATTGGCGCTGGCGTTGAGATCGCGGTAGGTGGAGCTGCGCTCTTCAAAGACCAGCGCGATCTGCTCCGGCATCTGGCGACATACGCGCTCGATATGTTGGGCTATGTTCATGGTTTAAAGCCTATTATTCCACGTCGGGCATCGTTGCGGCGACCGCCTGCACCAGCAGGCCATCCTGCGCAATATCGGCGGCCAGGCGCGCGATATCGCCTTCCAGCAGCTGCTCGTGATCGTTCCAGATATACGGACGATCGCTCTTGGCTGGCCGCCCGACCACGGTGCGCACCGCCTCGTAGAGCGGAATTGTCGCGGGCGCGAGGCAGCGGCGGGCATCGTACTGCCCCGAAACGGCGTACGCGCGCAGATCGCTGGCCTGGCACATCGCGATCAGCACCACGCCCATGTAGTGGCGGAAGATATCAAGCGATTGGCGCGTGAGATTGGCCGAGCCAAAGCCCATGCTATTAATATTCTGGTTGTACTGCTCGGCGTGCGTCGGAAAACGATCCGCCAGCGAGTTGCCGAAGAACGTCAGCAGCGGCATCATCGAGTTGCCCGAGATCTGAAGCCCTTTCAGGCCCATGTTCACCGGGTTGCCCTGATTGCCGACCAGCGAGGCCGACAGGCCGTTGTTGAAGGCCGGCGTCACCAGCAAAGCGATCTGCACATCCAGGTGCTTGGCCATCAGCCCGATGTAGGAGCGCAGCTGATCCATGGCCACGCCGACATACTGGCCCAGGAAATTGCCGCCGTGATAGCAGGCGTTGTTGTCCGCGTCGATCAGCGGATTGTCGTTGACCGAGTTGGCCTCGACCACGATCTGGCTCGCGATCTGGCGGAAGCCGTCGATGATCGGACCCATGTACTGCGGCAAACAGCGCAGCGAGTAGCGATCCTGGATCGGCTCCATATCACGGTAGCCCACCGCGCCCTGAATTTCGTCGCGGATCATCTGGCTGCCTTCCAGCAGCTTGAGCATGCGCTCGGCGGTCCAGCACTGGCCATAGTGCGGCTTGAGCTGGTGGATGAACGGGTGAAACGATTGGTTGGTGCCGTGCAGTGCCTGCACCGCCAGCGCGTGCGCTTCCAGCGAAAGCGCGATCAGGCTGCGCGCCTCGTGCACACAGTTGACGGCGATGCCGGTCATGACCGAGGTGCCGTTGATCATCGCCAGGCCTTCCTTGGGATCGAGGATCAGCTGCGGCAGGCCCAGCCGCTCAAGCGCGGTCACGCAGTCCAGCTCCTCGCCGTTGAAGTCCACGGTAAAGCCCGGGTCGTGCCCGATAATCGAGCCGGCAATGCTGGTCAGCGGCACCAGATCGCCGCTGGCACCGATCGAGCCCATGTCGAGCACATGCGGCGTGACGTTCTCGTTGAGGAAGATTTGCAGCCGGCGAATCAGCTCAAGGCGCACGCCCGACGCGCCGTACAGATGCGAGTTGGCGCGCAGCAGCATCGCGGCGCGTACATCGGCGCGCGGCAGGCGGCGACCGGCGCCGGTTTTGTGATACCACATCAGGTTGTTTTGCAGCTCGACGGCTTTTTCCGGCCCGATCACGACGTTGGCCATGCCGCCGAAGCCGGTTGTCACACCATAGATCGGCTTGTGCGCTTTGACCGACTGCGCGATCCACTCGTGAGCGGCCTCGATGCGGCTAAGCACGCCGGGATCGTCGGTGATTTCGACGGGCGTGTTGTAGCGGGCAACGGCGACGATCTCGTCAAGGGAAAGCGGCTTGTTTCCCAGCGTCAGCGTATCGCGAGTGGTCGTACTCGCATCAGGCGAAAGAATCCCGCTGTCAATCATGATAACGTACTACCTTCCCACGCAGATCGCCCTGCCCAGCGGAGCACCATCTGCGATATATACCAATGTTTATCTGGTTACCTGCGCGAGGTCCCGGCTCATGATGCTGAGCACATCGCTCTGGACATGCTGAAGGAAGAAATGATCGCCAGGGTAGGTGTGCAGATTAAAAACATCGGAAGTGTGCTCGGACCAGGCAGGCAACAACGCAGGAGGAACGACGTGATCCGTCTCGCCACCGAAGACCGTGATCGGGCAATCGAGTGGTGGCGCGGGAGTGTAGGCATACGTATCACAGACCTCAAAGTCTGCGCGCAGGATCGGAACCACCAGATCGAGCAGCTCAGGATACGCTAAAACTTCTGGCGGCGTGCCGTTCATGTCGAGAATTTTTTCGATGAACGCAGCTTGTGAAAGCCCGTAGATCGGCTCGCTGGGGTTGGGCAGGTGCGGCGCGCGATGTGCCGACAAGAAAAGCTGCGACGGCAGCGGATCGCCCGACCGCCGCAGCGCACGTGCCAGCTCAAAGCTGATCAGCGCACCCATGCTATGGCCGAAAAAGGCGAACGGCAGATCCAGGTGAGGCCGCACGACCGCGTGGAGCGCCTCGACGGCTGCGTCAAGGCTGCGAAATAGCGGCTCACGGATGCGCGCGCCGCGACCGGGGAGCTCGACCGGGATGACCTGAATCCAGGACGGAAGCAGATTTTTCCAGTCGCGAAAGACCACGGCTCTGCCGCCGGCATAATGAAAGCAAAAGAGGCGTACCGACGGGTCTGGGTTGGGCTGAACAAAAGGAAACCAGGTACTCGTATGCTGCATTGTGTCCGTCCAGGAGGGTGAAGGGCCGCGCTAGAAGCACTTGGCGCAGCCCTTGACATGGTCGATTACTCGTAGCGTAGCGCCTCAGCCGGATAGATCCGCGTGGCGCGCCAGGCCGGTAG
This sequence comes from Chloroflexota bacterium, assembly GCA_019240175.1. Lineage (GTDB taxonomy): Bacteria > Chloroflexota > Chloroflexia > Chloroflexales > Kallotenuaceae > LB3-1. The sequence continues at coordinate 7,008 of JAFAYS010001202.1, forward strand.
GAGCGTTGCCAGCAGCGCAAAGCCCAGCGCCAGCGCATCGATGATCAATATCTGCGTGAGCGGCGGATCGAAGAACATGCCCGGCTGCTCTTTGGCGAACTGGTTGATGATGTTCCAGCCGGTGTTGAGTCCCAGCAACGTGCCGATCGCGACGCCGAGCACGGCGATAAAGGCGGCTTCCAGCAAGAAGCTCAGCCAGACCATGCCGCGCTGGTAGCCGATCGCACGCAGCATGCCGATCTGCTGGCGACGCTCAATCACCGAGCGGCTGCTGATTACTGCCAGCGAGGCCACGCCGATGAACAGGCCCAGCGAGATAAAGCCTTGCAGCAGCTGGTTGAAGGCCTTGCTGCTGGCCAGCGACTCGGTGATCAGCTGGCGCATCGCGGTGGTTTCCAGGCCCGTCGCGACAAACTCTTTCTCGATCGCCTGGGCCAGCGCCTGGTTATCAGCGCCCTCCTGCGCATCGATGAAGAAGATCGAGGGCGGAATGTCGCCGGCGATCTGCGTGACGGTTTGCTGGCCGGTGTGCACGCCGCCCAGGAAATTGCCGATCCAGCTGCTGTTGAGCACGCCGATCACCTTGAGGCGGCGGGTCTCGCCGCTCTGCGGGTTGCGCACCTCAACTTCGACGTCCGGCAGCGTCTCGTCTTCCCAGAAGAACGATTCGAGCATAAAGGCGTTCTGATCCAGGCGCACCGACTGGCTCGACGGCACATCGGCGCGGCCCACCACCATCACGTCGTCGCGCTCGCGCAGCGCCTGCCAGATCTGCTGATCCGTCTCGTAGCCGGGCGCTTTGAGCTTGAAGCCAAAGTGCGGCTCGACCTGGTTGATGTAGGTGTCGTCGTAGCCGTTGATGCGGTAGTCGCTCCACCGCTGCGTGCTCGCGCCGACCTGGCGGATCTCGATCGGGGCGACGGTAACCTCGCCCACGCCGACGATCGAGCTTTGCTGGTCGCCGGTCGCGATCGCCTTGCGCAGGTCGGTTTCCGAGGGCGCGCCGGTGACCACGGCCTGAATATCGTAGCCGCCGGTGATGACCTCAGCGCCCCGCTGGCCCAGCACCTGCTCGTCGGCCTGCGTCACGATCGTCATCACGATCACCGTGAAGATAATGATCGAGAACATGGCCAGCGTCATGCCCGTGCGGAATCGCGCGCTCAGCGGATAGGCGGTCGCGGTTTTGAGCACCGGTGTCAGCGAGCCGATGCGGCTGAAGATCACATTAAAGAGCCCCAGCAGTAGGTCGCCGTTATAGATAAAGGTCCAGATCGCGCCGGCCACAATCATCACGCCGGAGATAATGAACACGTCGGGCGTGCTTTCCAGCCCGCCTAGCCCCAGCAGATCGTCCCAGGTGCCGAAGGGCGCGGCGTAGAAGGCCAGCAGGCCCAGGCCGATCACCGTGAAGACGATGCGATCGCGCTGTAGCGGCCTGAGCGAGGTCCAGTCCAGGATCGTGCTCAGCGTCAGGCCTACGCCGATAATCAGAAGTCCGACGCCGATCATCGCCAGTGTAAGCTGGCTGGTGCTTTGCCCGGTGGCTAGCAGACCGCCGCCGAGCAGCAGCAGCAGCGGGCCACGCAGCAGCGACCAGCCACGGCTCAGAATGCCGCGCTTGGGCGATTGCATCTCGTCGGGCAGGCTGCGAATAGCGGCGATGATGTTCAAACGGCTGATGCGCCAGGCCGAGAAGATCACGATCAACAATGTGGTCAGCACGCCCAGACACAGCGCGATACCCAGCGAGCGTGGGCTGGCATAGAAGGTCAGGCTGGAGTCCAGGCTGCTCAGGTTCACCAATTGGTCGCCGATAATCGCCACCATCACATAGGAGATCGCCAGACCGAGCACCGTGCCGGCGACTGCCGCCAGCAGATCGTAGATCACGCCGGTTGTGACAAACATCTGGATCAAATGCAGCCGCTGCACACCGACCGCACGCGCCATGCCCAGCTCGCTTTTGCGCTCGGCGGCCAGCATGACAAAGATCTGGAAGATCAGCAGCATGCCTGCGAAGATCGAGAAGGTGCCGAAGACCAGGAAGAGCTGGCTGTACACGCTGCCCGACTGATCGGCCTCGGCCAGCGCACGCGCCTTGATGTCGGAAACGTTCAGCTCGCTTAGATCGTTGAAGTGTGCGCTCAAATCGTCCAGGGTTGCCTGCGGCAGCGGACGGCTGAGAATCCACGCGCTCACGCCGTCGTCGGCCAGCGTTGCCAGCAGCGCCGGGCTAACATTGGCCTCGTCGAGACCGGCCAGCAGCGCGGCGCTCTGCTCCTGAAGGCGGCTCTGCTGATCCGGCAGCGCGGCGGCCTCGGTGTTGAGCACCGAGCGCACGTCGGCCTCGCGCAGCGTCGTGACGATCTCCTGGGCAACCGCATTGTCTGCCACCAGACCGCGCAGCCGCTCGACCACCGGCTCGGCGGCAGTCAGCCGGGCCGAGTCGTCGCCGGTGCCCGAGACCAGGATGCTGGTCAGCTTGTCCGCAATCCCAAACGTGGCCTGTGCCTCGGCCAGCGGCATGATGATCACCGCCGAGCGATCGCCGCTCAACAGCGCGCGATTGAGGATTACCTGCTTCACCGTGAGCGCGACCGACTGCCCCGCAGAAAAAGCCTCAATCGTATCGCCGGCCTGCACCGCCAGCAGCGACGCGCCTTTTTCGTTGAGGTACACCTCGCCGGCGGCCAGATTCGACAGCGCGACGGTGCTGCCATCGGCGGCGCGCAGATCCGCAAGCTGCTGATCGTACTCGGGGCCTGGCGCAAACAAGCTGGCCGCCGGCTCGCCCTGCCCGTCGGCCTCGTTGGTCAGCGCGACTCCCTGAATAATCGCCGGCACCACCGCGTCGATCTGCTGATCGGCAGCGATCTCCGTGCGTAGCTCCTCGAAGCGCGTCGCGTCGATTGTGGCGGCCTGCGTTTCGCTGGATGCAGGCGGCGAGATCAGGTAATCGATCTGGCCCAGGCTGGTGGTCGCCTGGGAGCGCCCCGAGAACGAGAGCGTATCGCCGGTGGTCAGCGCCGCCGTGATAATCACCGTGCTGAAGGTCAGCCCGGCCACGATCAGCAGCGTCTGTGCCGGACGACGCGGAATATCGCGGGCGCTAATCTTGAAGATAATGCGATTCTTTAACGACAGCAGCAGCAGCACCAGCAGCAGCACGC
>JAFAYS010000127.1 GCA_019240175.1 Chloroflexota bacterium
GGTCAGCGTGTTGTCGGTTTCGAGGCCGCAGGTGTATGTGTCGCCGGCGGTAAGCTCGGTAAACGTTCCTGCCGGAGCTTCATTCGTCCAGTTGTCATATTGTCCCCAGCAGGTCGCGGTGCCGTCGCTGCGCAGGCCGCATGAGTGCGCGTAGCTGCCGCTGACCTGCGTAAAGGTGCCGCTGGGCGGTGTAGCCTGGCCATAGCTATCGTCACCCCAGCAGGCAATCGTGCCATCGGTTCGCACTGCGCAGCCATGATACCCGCCAAGTTCAAGCTGGACGAATTGACCGCTCGGCGGCACGCTCTGACCGGCGATGTTGGCTCCCCAGCAGGCGATCGTGCCGTCGGTGTGCAGGGCGCAGGTGTTGTTCGCGCCGGCGCTAACCTCCGTAAATGGACCAGCAACCGCACTCGCTAGCTCGTAGGGAATGTTGCCCCAGCAGAGGAGCGCGCCGTCGGTTTGCAGGCCGCAGGTATGCGACTCGCCTGACGAAATCTGTGTGAGCGGGATCGAATGTGTTTCTGCCTGACCGTAGTCGTTGTTGCCCCAGCAGGCGACGCTGCTATCGGTACGCAGGGCGCAGCTGTGGGCATACCCGGCGCTGACCTGCGTAAACGCTCCTGACGGCGCTACGGTCTGCCCGTAGTCGTTGTTGCCCCAGCAGGCAACCGTGCTGTCGTCCTGAATAAGACAGGCATGCTGAAAGCTTAGGCTGACCGAACTGAGATTCGGCTGGGTTTGAGCCGCTGCGGTCGGCGTAGAGGCTGGCGATACGTTTGCTAGCGCCAGCATGATCGTGATGACCAACATAAGCAACTTGAGTCGTCTGGGAGATGTTCGCAGCCGAGAGGTGATGTTAGGATGTGAAACGTTCATGGGAATACGGTCTCCTTGGGACGTAGCTTGGACGGATTCGCGGAACATCAAGGATACGTGGATCTGGTCTCCCGTGTTACAGGAAAAACTGCGGTGTCATCCCGAATCGCCGTGTCTGTTGGTGCCAGTGCGCTTTAGGAGCAGGGACAGACGATATACCGTAGCCTAACACCGCCGAAATCAGGTAGAGTGACGCGTGCTCTCACCGATCTGTAACATCCCCGTCAGCCGCCTCGTAGAGTGTGATAAGCGCATTGATTTGCGCGTTCATTGAAAGCGAGAACCGGGAGTTGCCGGAAAGGACAACCTCTTATGATCCCGTTTATCGGTACAACTGTCCTGATCATCGCCATCGTCCTGCTGGCGCTGGTCTTTATGTCGGGCTTTGTGCGCTACATTCCCAATACACGCGTCGGCATCGTCGAAAAGCGCGTCAGCGGTCGTGGCTCGGTGAAATCAGGCTTTATCGCCCTGCGCGGCGAGGCTGGTTTTCAACCGCATGTGCTGCGCGGTGGCTGGCATATGTTCACGCCGTTTCAATACCGCATTCACAGCGTGCCGCTCGTCACGATCCCGCAGGGCAAGATCGGCTATGTCTTCGCTCGCGACGGCGTGCAGCTTGGTGCGACGCAGGCGCTGGCCTCCAACATCACGGCCAACGACTTTCAGGATGTCGCGGCGTTTCTGGCCAATGGCGGCCAGCGCGGCCCGCAGCGCCAGATCTTGCGCGAAGGTACCTATGCGATCAACCTGGTGCAGTTCGTCGTCATTAGCGATGATAAGGTGCATTACCTGCCGCTCAGCCGTGAAGAAGATGCGGTTTTCAAGCGCATGGCCGACCTGATCAAAGAGCGGCAAGGCTTTGAGCCGGTGGTGATCAAAGGCACCGACGATCTGGTCGGCATTGTCACCGTTCACGACGGCGCGTCGCTGTCGCAGGGCGAGATTATTGCGCCAACCGTCGGCGATAACGCCAATCAGCCCGAGACCTATCATAACAACTTCCAGGACCCCGAGAAGTTTCTGCGCGCCGGTGGCCGACGTGGCCGTCAGTTGCAGGTGCTGGTCGAAGGCACGTACTATATCAACCGCCTGTTTGCCACGGTCGAGATGATCCCCAAGACCGTCGTTGATGTCGGCAATGTGGGCGTCGTGATCTCCTACACCGGCGATGTCGGCGCGGACCTGTCGGGCGACGACTACAAGCACGGCGAGCTGGTGAACGAGGGCCGGCGCGGTGTGTGGAACGCGCCGCTGCTGCCGGGCAAGTATGCCTTCAACACCTACGCCGGCAAGGTGATTATGGTCCCGACGACCAACATCATCCTCAAGTGGAATCGCGACGAGTCCGGCGCGCACCGCCTGGACGAGAACCTGGCCGAGGTGTCGCTGATCACCAAGGATGCCTTCGAGCCGTCGCTGCCGCTGTCGGTGGTGGTGCATATCGATTACCGCAAAGCGCCGTTTGTGATCCAGCGCTTCGGCGACGTCAAGCGGCTGGTGGAGCAGACGCTCGACCCGATGGTCGCGGCTTACTTCAAGAACATCGGCCAGACCCGCACGCTGATCCAGCTGATCCAGGAGCGCAGCGAGATCCAGACGATCGCCAGCGAGGAGATGAAGGCGCGCTTCGCGCACTACAACCTGGAGCTGGAAGAAGTGCTGATCGGTACGCCCTCGTCGTCAGGCAACGACCAAAAGATCGAGCAGATCTTGACGCAGCTGCGGTCGCGCCAGATCGCCGAGGAGCAGATCGAGACCTACAATCGCCAGGAGAAGGCCGCGATCAAAGAGCGCGAGCTGCGTGAGGCCGAGGCCCGCGCGCACCAGCAGCAGGTGCTGACCGAGTCCGAGATCAGCATTGCGGTGCAGAGCAACCAGGGTAAGGCCGAGTACCAACGATCGCTGCAACAGGCGGCGCAGATCCGGGCGCTGGCCGAGGCCGAGGCCGAGAAAGCGGCGCGCATCGGTATCGCCCAGGCGATCGCGATCGAGGAGCAGGTACGCGCGTACGGTGGGCCGCAGTTCCAGGTTATGCAGGACGTGATGAATCGCTTTGCCGAGGCGATCGAGCGCTCCGGCGTGGACGTGGTGCCGCGCGTGATGGTCGGCGGTGGCGGCAATGGCAACGGCATGTCAGGCGGCGGGAACGTCTTCGAGGCGCTGCTAACGCTGATGCTCTCCGAGCGCATGGGCGAGGCCGTGGCGATCACGTCGGACGAGCGCAACCCCGAGGCCGAGAAGCTGCGTGAGCAGATCCGCCAGCAGATGCTGCAGCGCCAGGCCGATCTGCCGCTGCCCACCGCGCCCGTAACGACGCCGCTCGCCAGGCCGGCGAATGGTAACGGCAAAAGCGGCAGCTAACTCACATTCGGCGACAAGCACCGTGAGCGATCGCGGTGCTTGTCCTTTTAAGCGCTTGCTCAATGTCGATCTCGTGCAGCAAAAGTAGGTGCTCCTGGTAAGGTATGTGGTAAGGTTCGGCTGCTATAGTCATGATCAAGTCAGGTGTGCTTCTCCCCCCACACTTGGGCACAACAGGTCGGCAGACGTGTCGCCACTACACCCTCCAGCGATACGTAGGCTCGACAAATAGCTTTGAACCGATCGCCACACCCTTTTAGCGATAGGTTGAAAGCAGACTGTTGGTACAGAGTTTCACCCCCCTACCCCCATTTTTTGATGTCGCTGGTTAGGAATCTGTCTGGATACACAGGGCTTGTGGAAGACAAGCGCGGCTACCGCGAGGAATAAAAACATCCGCTACCTCATGTTGCTCGGCCCACCCCCCAGTCGGTCGAGCAACACGTTGTAGCGGATGTGCAGATAATAGCACTCGCCGCAGCAGATCGCATCCAGGCCGTTAGTCCTGCTTACTTTTTTGCCCCGAACTAATCGGCCCAGGTACTTTTTTCCTGATCGCGGTTTTCTGCCGGGCGCAGGAGGATCTGCGCTACTCGGCGCTGGCGTACAAGAAGCGGTAGCGGGAAAACACCACAGCCAGCCTGCATGTAGCATCGTGGTTCGGCTCCACGCGCTGGATCACGCCGCGCAGCGCAACCCGTGGTGCCGGCGCGTCTGGCTGGATGCCCAGCCGCAGCACAACAAAGAGCGACGCTCCCTGCTCCACACAGCGCGTCAGGCGCAGCGAAAGTCCGCTGGCGCTGAGGTTGTCGAGCACGGTCTGCTCTTCAAACGCCTGCTGATGAACATCCACGCCGCGAACCAGCGCGGGAAATGGCATCTCAATCCGCAGCATACTCCGCCGATTTCCATCAGAAGCAAGCATAGCTGTGGTTGTTGTAAAACTGTCCATCATATGTTTGAAGGATGGTAACGACATAGCTTAAATGTTCCTTGCTCGACAATATGCACATGATACCGGGCAGCATGGGACCGCGCATCGTCAAATGCGCTAATGCTGCACGGCACATTTGTGCCGGCTGCATAGGTCGCGGGAGCAAACAGACGATTCAGGAGATTCGGAGCTCAGTCACCGGTGTGAGGATATGCAGCGCGAGCGCTGGGCTGGAACCAGCGAGCGGCCTGGCTAACGAGGAAGTTTGGCCAGGCCATGCCGGTAGGCGTAGATCACAAGCTCCAGACGGTTGGTCACGCCAAGCTTGTCAAAGATCGAGGTCAGATGGTGGCGCACGGTGGTCTCGCTGATGAAGAGCCGCTCGCCGATCAGCTTATTTTGCAAGCCCTCGCAGATCAGCGCGATCACTTCGCGCTCACGCTCAGTCAGGCTGTTGATGCGGGCCGTCTCCGGGTTGACCGGCGTCATTTCGCCCACAGGCCCGGAGCGGCCAAGCACGCGCGCCATCAGCGCGCCGTCGAGCCAGACCTCGCCCGCGTGGACTTTTTCGATCGCTTTGAGCAGGTCGTCGGCGGCCTTTTCTTTGACCACAACGCCCATCGCGCCCAGGCGCACCGCGCGATGATGCTCCTCAGGATCGCGCACGCCGGTCAGCATGAGCACGCGCGCCTGCTTGGCCGTCGTAAATAGCTCGGGCAAAATGTCGAGCCCGCTGTCGCCGCCCAGATCCAGGTCCAGCAGAATAATGTCGGGCTGCGCCTGCGCCGCGACCGTTAGCGCCTCGCCCGTGGTGGCCGCCTCGCCGACGACGTGCAGACCCGGTCGACTTTCGATCAGCATGCGTAGGCCCGCGCGAACGACGGTGTGGTCATCCACCAGCATGATGCGGACCGTTTTGCTATCGATCGTGGTCATAGCCAATCCTCCTCAAGGAACGCATTTAGAGCGGGATTTCGATCACAACAGCGCTGCATGTGCCGTCGTTCTGCTCGACACGCGCGCGGCCTCCCAGCGCTGTCGCTCGTTCGGTGAGCGAGCGCGGCTTGAAGGAGGCTGGTCCATCCTGGCTGTCGTTCTCGATCCGCAGAATTAAATGATCGCTGTGCCGCGTGAGCATGATGTTGGCGGTCGTCGCTCGGGTATGCCGCCGGATATTGCTGAGCCCTTCCGCGACCATCTGAAAAACCTCAGCCGCGAGCCGGTCGTTGAAGTGCATGTCGGGCTTGGCCTGGATCTTCACGTCGATGCCGGTCGCGCTGGCGAACTTGGCCGCAAAGCGCTTGACCGACGGCACCAGGTTGCTTTCGCGACCGCCGCTGCCGCGTAGGCCATGCACATAGCCGCGTAGATCCGCGATGCCTTCGCCGGTCAGCTCGATCAGCTTATCAAGCTCCTGAGCGATGTTTGTCTGACCGTTATTGGCTTTCTGGCGTACGGCGGCGATACCCATCTGCAGCCCGATGTACGGCTGGATCACGCTGTCGTGCAGGTCGCGGGCGATCTTTTGCCGCTCGTCCTCGGCGGCATCGGAGGCCAGCCGATCCACGAGGCGGATATTGTCGATCACGGGCGTGACCTGCTCGGCAACTTGCAGCAGGAAATCGGCGTCCGACTGCCGGAAGGTGCCGCGCTGGCGTTTCAGCACAAACAGCCGCGCGTAGATCTCGTTGCGATAGCGGATCGGGATCGAGACGAAGGCGTGGGCGTCCAGCTGCGCGGCTATCCGCTCGATCATTGCCTGGTTCTCCGCCAGGTACTGCGTCGACTCGCGGCTGCTGGTGTCGGGTATCAGCCGCTGCCAGAAGCGCAGCTTGCCGTTATACACCAGCGCTTTCGAGCGCGGCAGCACCAGCAGCTGCTCGGCCAGATCTGCGGGAATTGGCTGGGCGCGCGCCCCCGCCTCGGGATCGTGCGGATCGGTGCGAAACAGCTGATGCCCCGCGCCTTCCAGCCCCTGCGTGACGATCAAACAATCGTCGGCGGCGAGAAAGCTGCGTAGGCGCTCCATCAGCCAGCCGATCGTGCGATTGATGCCGAAGCGCGGATTGGAGAAGGTCGAGACTTCTTTCAGCAGCGCGATGCGGCGCTTAAAGGTCAGCTCAAGCTCGCCCCAGTAGCTGATCATATAGCCCAGCACCACGAGATAGGTCGGGCGGATCATAAAGCGATTCAACTCAAAGTTCGGCTCGGTGTAGAAGCTATACACACCAACAATCGTGAAGAGCACCGCCGAGGTCAGCGCGACGCGTAGACCCGACACAAAGCCCCAGCGGAACGAGGCCACCAGCAGTGCGAAAAAGAAGCCAAAGAAAAAGATGCTGCTGGTGCCGTGCGTCAGCGCGACCAGCGTGCTCGACCAGCCCACGTCGATCCAGTGTGTCCATGGCAGCAGCGTTCCGAGCAGCGGGCTCGTCTTGACGACCAGCAGATACACGCCTGCGCTATACAGCGTGTACAGCCAGAGCACAATGTAGATATAGCTGAGGAGATCGCGCTGCTGTGGTGGGTCGATATAGGTGATCAGCAGCCCCGAAAAGGCCAGCACAAAACGAATAGCCGCGATGATCAGGATTTCGCTGTGCTCAGTGTCTGGTATAAATGTTGGCCCCATTTCTCTGCACTTCCTCCAAACTGTGCCGATCGTCGAGTTTTTAATCGTAAGGCTCCCTCACGCATCGTTGGGCTGAGGGTACGCGGGTGCTGCCCTTTGATCTCTACGTCGCTTTGTGCATTGATTAGGGTATCGCGCCCAACCTAAACGTTATACCTGACAGTAGGAACCAGGTTCTTCTGCAACATACGTCGGAATCGCCCGAAGGAGACGACTCGACTTGCTTTCGTACCTGGACGGCAGCGCCGCAGAGCCACGGAGAAGCTCTGCATATGCTGTGCCGAGAAGCTACATATCATCAACGTGTATCGTGCTACAGAAGCATAAACGCTCATGTAGCACAAAGGATGTGGGCTGTTTCGATCAATTTGGAAGATTCCTATCGTACCACATTCACTAGCAAGTTGAACATGAGTCGCGAATAGTGGATTGACATGGCGGGGGCTGAGTGCTACAATCAGATTGTTGACTAGTCAACAATCTATATACTCCGAGTTAATCTATGAAAGACCACAGTCTCGTGATATATCATCAGCTTCAGCAGATCTATGTGTTGCTCGACGACGGCGATCGCCGGGCTTTGAGGACTGTCGGTCTCACTCCTACCCAATACAACCTCCTGCTCAAACTAGAGATCCGGCCCGACGAAGGCCAGACGATCACGGAGCTTAGCCAGGCGCTGCTGTGTACGCGCGGCAACATTACGCGGCTGGTTCGCCGCCTGGAGCAGCAAGACCTGGTGCAGTGCAACGGCGACGATCGCGACCAGCGTCTGGTGCGGGTGTCGCTGTCACCACTCGGCGCAAGCCGCCTGAAGGACGCCAAAGTCGCGCACACTTCCTCGGTGCATCGCCGGCTGGGCGCGCTGGGCGGCGAGGCCCAGCAAACGCTGCGCTCGCTGATGGATCGGATTGCAGTGCTGCTAGCAACCGATCTCGCAGCTCTGCCGCCTCAGGAGCCAGAGGCTGAGGAACAAGAAGCGTAGCCAGGACGGCTACAAGCTACCATCGGCAGCGGTTTGCCGAAAACGGTCAACCTTAATCACAGTGGAGGCCATGCGATGATGCGGATACGTCGGCGTACGAATCGGAACGACGCGGTAGCACATACAGCTCCTGATCATACAGTCCACCCACGCAGCGCGTTCAAGCGCTACGGCATCAAAGGTATGATGTTCGCGCTGACAGCGGCGGCGATTGCCTTTCCAACGGCTATGCGCGCCGACGCGCCGGTGACCAACCGGGCCAGCCTCAAGCAGGATCTTTGCTATCAGATCGCCACCGATCGCTTCTTTGACGGCAACACCAGCAACAACAATCCCGCCAAAAGCCCCAACATGTACGATAGCACCAAGTCGAACTGGAAGCTGTACTGGGGCGGCGATTTTGCAGGTATTCAGCAGAAGCTGACGTATCTTAAAGACATGGGCGTCACGGCGATCTGGATCTCGCCGCATGTCGACAACATCGACAAGACTGCCGTCTATGGCGGCGTGCCTAACGCGGGCTACCACGGCTACTGGACCCGCGACTTCATGAAGACCGAGGAGCACTTCGGCACGCTGGCCGAGTTCGATAGCCTGATCAGCGCGGCGCATGCCAACAACATCAAAGTGATCATGGACTGGGCACCCAACCACACCAGCCCGGCCAATCCCAGCGATCCGACGTTCGCCGAGAAGGGCGCGCTCTACAACAACGGCACCTTCATGGGCGATTACATCACCGATCCCAACGGCTACTTCCACCACAACGGCGGCATCACCAACTACGACGATCTGTACCAGAGCCAGTACAAGAACCTGGCCGATCTCGCCGACTTCGAGCAGCAAAACGCGACGATCAATACGTATCTCACGGATGCTGCCAACTACTGGATGAACCGTGGCGTCGACGGCATTCGCGTGGATGCGGTGAAGCATATGACGCAGGGCTGGCAGCGCGCCGCGATCGATAAGCTGCTTAACAACAAAGATCACTTTGCCTTCGGCGAGTGGTACCTGGGCAGCATGAATGATCCGCTCTACGACCAGAACGTGCGCTTCGCCAACGATAGCGGCATCTCGGTGCTGGATTTCTATCTCAACATCGCCATGCGCAACACCTTCGGCAGCGGCGGCAGCTTCGTCAGCCTGGATCAGGCCGTCGACAAGACCGGCGTCGACTACAAGTACAAAGAAAACCTGATCACCTTTATCGATAACCACGACATGTCGCGCTTCCTGACGCTCCAGAACAACCAGACCTGGCTGCATCAGTCGCTGGCGTTTATGCTGACCACGCGCGGCACGCCCTGCATCTACTACGGCACCGAGCAGTATCTGCACAACGATACCAGCGGCGGTGGCGATCCTTACAATCGCCCGATGATGCCCGGCTTCAGCACCACGACGACGGCCTACCAGCTGCTGAACAAGCTTTCGACGCTGCGTCAGAGCAACCCGGCGCTGGCCTACGGCTCGCATCAGGAGCGCTGGCTCAACAACGACGTGTATATTTACGAGCGCAAGTTCTACAACGATGTTGTGCTCGTGGCGATGAATAAGTCGGCGACCAACTACAACATCACGGGCCTGAACACGGCGATGCCGGCGGGCACCTACAGCGATCAGCTGACCGGCCTGCTGGGCGGAGCGGGCATCACGGTAAGCAGTGGAACCGGCGGCAACAATCCGGTCACCGCCTTCAACCTGGGTGCCGGCAAAGTCGCGGTGTGGTCCTACAAAGCGCCGACGCCTGCCGCGCCGCAGCTGGGCAGCGTGGCTCCGGTGCTGACGCGCGCCGGCAACAAGGTGACGATCGAGGGCCAGGGCTTCGGCACCTCGGGCACGGTCTCGTTCGGCACGACCGCCGCGACGGTGGTGAGCTGGTCGGCCAATCGCATCGTGGTCAACGCGCCATCGGTGGCAGCGGGCGATACGCTGGTCAAGGTGACGACCTCGGGCGGTACCAGCAACACCTACACGATCAAAGTGCTCGGCGGCGCGCAGGTGCCCGTGACGTTCACGGTCAATAACGCCAGCCCAACCAGCTTGGGCGACAACATTTATCTGACCGGCAGCATCTATGAGCTGGGCAACTGGTCGACCAGCAAGACGGTCGCGATCGGCCCCATGATTGCGCCGAACTATCCCAACTGGTACACGACGGTCAGCGTGCCGGCCTGCGCCACGATGCAGTTCAAGTTCATCAAGATCACATCCGGCGGCGCGGTTACCTGGGAGAACGGCGCGAATCATAGCTACACCGCGCCGTGCTCCGGCACCGGCAGCAGCACGGTCAACTGGCAGTATTAGTCCAACGATCGGTTCAGTCTTAGAAACACGGAAGAGCAGCGCAGGCAGGGATCGGCGCTGCTCTTCTTGCTCTTTTCAGAATCTTTGCGCGCCACTGGCGTGCCCCTACCAAATCAATCATAGGATCATTGCTATAGGCCCTGCAACGCTCCCCTCGTTGCGGCTCGATCCACTATTTAATCGACATAATCATAGGTGGCCACGCGCTGCCGGGGTGTGGCGCTGCCCGGCAATCGGTGCTGACTTCCGGCTGCTCGATCGACGAGCCAGGGACCGCGTGGTCATTGAAGCATAGCTCTTTGGTTCATTCGGCGATAGCTCTTCTGGTTGGAGTAATTTTTTACTTGTGTTATACATTTAGATAGCCTATAATGCTTGTGTTGGCCCGGATGATCCATCACTGTCAATGGTGTTCCCCCGCCGCACGATTGCTGATGGTTATTCCTACATCACTTCAGTTCCCAACGGTTAACACCCAACAAGAACACATCGTGCTCTCTGTTAACCCGTATGTGGGCGGCGAGCGCCCTCCCAAGCTCGCAGGTGTGATATGACCCTGGCCCATCTTGTGTACCGCATTGCCTCCGATCCATCCTTCGCCGCGCAATTTGCCAAGGAGCCGCACACAACGCTGGCGGACTGTGGTATTACGCTGGACGATCCTGCTACCTCGGCTGCGCTCGTTGTGCTCGGTGATCCCGCGCGCACGAGAACACTCTGCTCGCTTCAACCGAGTACGGGTGATGGGACATGGTATAGCCCTGCCAGTAGGGAATAGTCGAATACTGACGTGATACGTACTGCTTTAGAAACTGTGTGGGCTGCGGCGGAGATCGACGCAGCCTACGCGGCTATTTTACGAACGATTGTTGCGCCCAGGCTGCCGACCGAGCTCGATCCCGACACCGCCACGCTGACAGATCTGGTTGAGCTGTGCTGCCTGGCCAATGGCGGTGCGCACCGCGTCTGTGAGCACGTAGCCGTCGCCTGGAATATCCTCTACACCGCGCTGTATCTGCTCGACAGTGTGGAGGACGGCGACCTGAATGCAGGGCCTTGGGCGCAGTGGGGACCAGGCGCGGCGGTCAATCTTTCGACGGGCTTGCTGGCGACTACCGGCGCGCTGCTCAGCCGGATCGAGGACGCCGGTGTCGGCGTTGCGATCACGCAGCGGGTGCGGGCGGAATTTTTTCATACGCTGCTCAACATGACGGCGGGACAACATCACGATCTAACGCTCAGCCAGCCGACGCTGGAACAGTGCTGGCAGATCGCCGAGGCCAAGTCGGGCCGCTTATTCGGGCTGGCCTGTTATGCCGGGGCGCTGCTGGCGGGTGTTGAGGAGCAGCCGGCGACAGCTTGCCAGCAGTTTGGGCAGATCCTCGGCGTGTTGATTCAGGTTGGCGACGACATCGACGATCTTTGGTCGCAGCCGGGAAGATCGAGCGATCTGCTGGCAGGTGAGCGCTGGCGGCTGCCGGTAGCCTACGCGATGACGGTGCTGCCGCCGGATCAGCGTGAGCAGCTGCGCCAGCTGCTGTTGGCCGCGCCCAGCAACAGGGAAGCGGAGGCGCAGGCTCGATCGCAGATTCTTGCTGCCGGCGCGGCGCTCTACCTGGCGGCGGAGGCACGTTGCTTAAACGATCGGGCGCGCTCGACGCTGTGCCAGGCTGTGCCGGACTCAGCCTTCCGTGATGGGCTGCTCAGACTATTGGATCGATACACGCCGCTCAAAGATCGATGAAACAGCAACGCATCCACTACTGGAGCATGATCGCTCCCTTTACGCTGGCGCTGGTCACCCTGCTGCTGCTGATCTGGGTCGTGTGGCAGTTCACGCCGCTGCCCTACTCCGGCGTGTTCTGGGAGCAGCGTACCGGCATCGTGGAGCGCGTCGATCCTGAAGGACCGGCCAGCGGCTGGATTGAGCCCGGCGATCAGATTGTGGCGATCGACAATGTGCCGTTCTGGGCGATCCGGCGACTGCCGCTCAAGCAGGTCGGCGAAACGCTGGATGTGACGATTGTGCATAACGGCGTGCAGCAGATGGTGATGCTTGGCCTGACGTCGCCGCCGCGCTCGGTCTTTCTGCTGGATCTGATGCCATTTCTGATCGCGCTGCCGTTCTGGCTGCTCAGCGTCGCGGTGATCGCGTTCTCGCCGGCGGGTCGCCAGCGCTGGCTGGTCTTTGTCTTCGGCCAGGTGACCTGCGTGATGCTGACCGTCGGCGCGATCTCGGCGGTCGGGCCGCTGTGGACGGCGCGACTCTTCGGCGTGCTGGCGTGGTGGTTTGGCCCGCTGGCGATCTTGTTTCATCTGCATTTTCCAACGGTGATCTGGCGCAGCGCGGTGCGCTGGGTGACGGCGGCGCTGTGTGGCGTCGCGCTGCTCGGCAGCCTGCCCGAGCTGCTCGGTGATCCCGTGGCGCTGCGTGCCGAGTTGCCGCTGCTCTACACGCTGCGCATGCTCTGGCTGGCGGCTGGGCTGCTCGGCGTCGTGCTGACGCTGGTACAAACCTATCGTCATGCGCCCTCGCCGGCCACACAGCGGCGCATCGGCGTGGTATCGATCGGCGGCGCGGTGGCCTTTTTGCCGCTGTTGACGCTCTCGCTGCTGCCGAGCGTGCTGCTGGGCCAGCCGCTGCTACCGTATGAGTTCGCGTTTCTGTTTTTGCTGCTGCTGCCGCTGACCTATGGCTACGCGATCTTCCGCTACCGGCTGGTGCAGATCGATCGTTATGTGAGCCGTGGTGCCGCGACGATCCTGGTGATCACGCTGCTGGGCGCGGCCTATTTGACGCTCTACACGCTGCTGCTGCCGCTGCTGCCGGAGAACATCTGGCGCGACCAGCTGATGACGTTTGTGATCGCGATGCTGATGGCGGTGACCGTCGGACCGACTCATCGCGCTATTCAGCGGCTCGTCAACCGCGTGCTCTATGGCGGCTGGTACGATTACCGCTCCGCAGTGCAAAGTCTGAGCCAGTCGCTGGATCAGGTGACCGATAGCACGGCCCTGGCGGAAAATCTTTGCGAGGCCGTGCAGACGGTGGTGCAGCTCGAGTGGGCCAGTCTGGTGCTGCTGGATCGCTCCGGAGCGATTCGTACGCAGGTGGTGACCGGCGCAGCCTGCGTTGAGCACGGTCTCGAGCGTGAGCGCCAAAGCGACTACCAGCAGATCATCGACTATTTCCGTCACCAGCCGCAGCCCGTCGACGGCGCGACCTTGCGCGCGCTGCTGGGCGACAGCCGCCTGTCGTCGCGTGAGCAGCAGCTTCTGGAATGCGCGCAAACGCAGCTCTGGCTGCCGCTGACCGCCGCCGAGCGACTGGTAGGGCTGTTTGTGCTTGGTCCCAAGCGCGGCAGCTACAAGCTCGACGCCACCGACCACGAGATTTTGCAGACGGTGGGCCGTCAGGCCAGCATTTCGATGCAAAACTTGCAGCTGATCGCTGAGCTACGCCAGCGCGCGCTGGACAGTGAGCGGCTGCACCAGCAGCTACTGCGCGCCCGCGAGGACGAGCGCGCCCGTGTTGCCCGTGAGCTGCACGACGAGGCGATCCAGGATCTGATCGGGCTCAATTATCATCTGGCTGAGCTGCGCAATCTGATCCCGCCGAACTACGGCGAGCATGTGACTCGGCTCCAGGAAGATGTTCGGCAGATCGTCGGCGAACTGCGCGATCTTTGCGCCGATCTGCGACCGCCTGCCCTCGACAACTTGGGCCTGGTCGCCGCGCTGCGCTTCAGGGTTCGCACGGTGCAGCAGCAGGCGACGTTTCAGATCCGGCTGCTGGTTCAAGGCGACGAGGACGAGCCGCTGCCGGAAGAGGTTGCGCTGTGCCTGTTCCGGGCGGTTCAAGAAGCGCTCAACAACGCTCAAAAACATGCGCTGCCCAGCAAAGTCGAGATCCGGCTGGCGCTCAGCGTTGAAGATATCTGGCTGTCGATCGTCGACGATGGACGAGGTTTTCGGGTACCAACCCAGTTAGAGCGATTGCTCGACGAGCAGCATTTTGGTCTGATCGGGCTGCGCGAACGGCTGGAGCTTGTACAAGGCACGCTGGACGTGCTTTCTGCTCCGGGGCAGGGCACTCAGATTCGTATCTGGGTGCCGCTGCAGGCCGACGCACAAACGCCGTACGAAAAAGATTTGATGCATGATCGATCGCTGGCAGTTGTCGAGTAGCGGCGCGACTATGAAACAGCAGATGATACGAGTAGTGGTGGCGGATGATCATCCGGTTGTGCGCAACGGCATCATCTATGAGCTGGCGCGACAGCCGGATATCGATGTGCTGGGCACTGCCGAGAACGGCGACGAGGCGCTACAGCTTGTGCAAACGATCCAGCCCGACGTGCTGGTGACGGATCTGAGCATGCCTGGTCTGCGCGTCGTGGAGCTGATTCGGCGCGCGCGCGCGCTGCCGCTGCCGCCATATGTGCTGATTCTGACCGCCTACGCCGAGCTGGATTATGTGCTGATGTTGATTGATGCGGGCGTGACCGGCTACCTGCTCAAGGACGAAGATCCCTCGACAATCTCGGCGGCTGTGCGCGCGGTGGCGCGTGGCGAGCCGTGGCTCAGTCCCAGCATCGCGGTCAGCATGCTCGATCGCCGGGTGCGCTCCGCCGGCGAGCCGCAGCCGCCGTCGCTCAGCGTGCGTGGGCTGGACGTGCTGCGGCTGGTGGTGGCGGGCAAGACCAATCAAGAGATCGGGGTGGCGCTGGGCATCAGCGAGAAAACCGTGGAGAAGCATCTGGCCGAGGTCTTCGCCAAGCTGGGCGTTTCGTCGCGTGTCGAGGCCGCCGTGCGCGCCGTCCGCGAAGGGCTGGTGTAGCGCCCGCGCCGCAGCCTGATCCAATCCAGCCGCGCATGGCATTAACGTTGCTATGTTTTTTGATCGACTCGCCCAGTATCTGCGGCGAGTCGATCGTTAGGTTGGCAGGCGACGAAATGCCACGATGAGGGCTAAGCATGAAGCGTCCAAAGGTTCTTGCGTTGATTATGGCCGGCGGTGAAGGTAAGCGGATGGATCTCCTGACCGATGTGCGGGCCAAGCCGGCGCTGCCGTACGCGGGCGTGTATCGCTTGCTGGATTTTCCGCTCAGCAATTGCATGCACAGCGACATCTCCAATGTATGGGTGATCGAGCAATTTTTGCCGCATTCCCTCAACGATCATCTGGTGAACGGCAGGCCCTGGGATCTTGATCGCACCTACGGCGGTCTGCGCACGATTCAGCCGCATACCGGAGTCGACGAGAGCGGCTGGCATCAAGGCAATGCCGATGCGATTTTTCGTAATCGTCGCCTGATTCGTGAGTTCGATCCCGATCTGCTGCTGGTGCTCAGCGCGGATCATATCTATAAGCTCGACTACAACGACGTGATCGAGGCGCATTTCGCCAACCAGGCCGACGTGACGATGGTCACGACGCGCGTTCCGCTTGAGCAGGCTGGCCGCTTCGGCACGCTGAAGGTCGATGATCAGGGCAAGGTGACGGATTTTGAGTACAAGCCTGACGAGCCCAGCAGTGAGATTGTTACGACTGAGGTATTTGTTTATACCACGCGCAAGCTGCTCGATACGCTCGACGAGCTGGCCGCCGCCAAGCAGGAGGACGACGATGTGCTCAAAGATTTTGGCCACGAGCTGATCCCGGCGCTGGTCGAGCAGGGCAGCGCTTTCGCGTATCCGCTCGAAGGCTACTGGCGCGATGTCGGCACCATCGAGTCGTACTGGCAATCGCATATGGAGCTGCTGACAGCCGAGCCGCCGCTGAATCTGGACGAGCCCACATGGCCGATCCTCACGCTGGGTGTGCAGCGCATCCCGGCACGGATAGCCGACTCGGCGCGCATCACGGACAGCTTGATCGCGCCCGGTTGCCAGATTCGCGGCACAGTGATCAACTCGGTGCTGGCCCCCGGCGTGGTGGTTGAGGCCGGCGCGGTTGTGCGCCACTCGATCGTTTTCCACGATACACGCATCGAAGCCGACGCGCAGGTGGCCTACAGCATCCTTGACAGCTCGGTGCAGATTGGAGCCGGCGCAACGATCGGGCTGAATCAAAAATCAGGTAGCCCACAATCGGATGCGGAAACTGTGCCGGACATAACATTAGTCGGTCAGCGCGCGCAGGTGCCGGCAGACAAACACATCCCGGCAGGTG
Organism: Chloroflexota bacterium; assembly: GCA_019240175.1. Taxonomy (GTDB): domain Bacteria; phylum Chloroflexota; class Chloroflexia; order Chloroflexales; family Kallotenuaceae; genus LB3-1. The sequence continues at coordinate 16,280 of JAFAYS010000127.1, forward strand.
CAAGAGTGGAGCCCGGCACCACCGACGGCGCGTTTGTACAGCAAGAAGAAGCTCAGGAGGCCGGCTCATAGCTGTTGAGTCAGCCTGATCTATTCTTGACCGATCGACTCAAGTACTCCAGCACGCTGGAGTGCTTTTTTACTTTTAGGCGGTGTACAAGCTTTAACTATTGCTTGGAATATAGTACTTTACCCTGGACCAGAGTACTATTTCCTGTAGCGCGAATTTCCGATAACCTCATAAAAATCAACGCTATATTTGACAAAGTAAAAGGGTCGGTAGGCAAAAAACCCGCTCCCAGACTAGAGATCTGCTACGTGAACTTGAGTACTACTCAAAATAATTAAAAATTGGTTGAAAGTACTAGTCTTATCTTGGTACCAAAGGCCTATACTTTTTATTGACTTTTACTTTTGGGTATGATAAATTTGCTCTC